>JAGBVS010000197.1 GCA_017630195.1 Bacteroidales bacterium
GTAGTCTAATTTATTCTCCGGAATCAATGTGAGGTACTCGTCCAATACCTGGTGTATTCTTTCAGGTGTAGAACGGCTTGCTACATGTGTGATATAAGCATTATAGAAGTCCGCCATAATTGAAGGGCTGACCATATGCAAGTCCGTCTTCAATATCGCGATATATTTTTCAACCTGTGCGTAATCTTTTTTTTGAGTATAGGCATTCAAGACTTTGGCAAGGCAATTGTAATAGCTGTTCTGTCGCCCCACTGCTTTGTACAGTTCTGCGGCCTTAAGTAGGACATCAATCTCTTTATCCCACTCAAACAACAAATCCTGTATTCTGCCCTGTGAAAAATACAGGTTCGCTTTGGTCAGCAAGTCTTCCGAATCGGCACCTTGCTCTATACCCTCACAAAAACAGGTCATTGCCTGAGCCACATTACCTTGATTTTCGTATATCCTGCCCTGATAATAGCAGGTACGCAGTCTATCGGTTGCAGAACCATTATCCTTATAATAATCTATGGCCGGCTGCAACACCTCAAAGTCGGTTCTGTCTATGACATTCTTATCAAATGCCATAGACAACAGCAAAGCGTGCTTTGCCTTCTCCTCTTTACTCGACAGTTCTTCGGTATCAATCCTCTCAAGGACAGCCAATGCACTATCAGGCCTTTGTACAATAAAGGTTTCTACCTGCATCAGTGTTTCCCAATGCTTCGAGTGTCTGTTACAAGCCACCAGACAGAGTGCAAGAATGATGATTGATATGTAGTGTCTCATAAAATCCGCTTACAAATGCTTTATAACTGCAAATGTAAGCGAAATTTACAAAAATCAATACACCTTTGTGATTTGTACAATGCTCTTGCGTGGCGATTGAGGGAAAGCCTCGCCCAAATAAACGGCATAGAGCTACTGACAATCAAAGACACCGCATTGTAGCTTGTATTCACCAAGAAGAAAGGTAAGGAGTGAGAAGTTTTACAAAACCCCGTTTGTAGAAATAGAATAAAAGTTTCTTTGTGGAAACTTTTGACAATTACATTGTCGATTTTCGGCTGCACTTGCGATAAAACATTCAAGCGAGATTGATATTTCGCTCGCTTGCAAAAATATTAAAATATTAAATTTATGGCAATTTGATAGTTTACAAATAAATTATTATTGTTATTTTTGTAAACCCAAAATATAAAACCATGAAAGAGATATTTCCAATAAGATTAAAACAGGCACGCATAATGCAAGGGCTATCAATGGACTCTCTTTGTGAAAAGGCGAGCTTTGCACTCAGCAAACAAGCCATTTCAAAATATGAAACCGGGAAAATGATGCCTGATAGCAAGTCTCTGATTATTTTGTCAAATACGTTAGGAGTAAGCATTGATTACTTCTTTCGCCCTATTGCAGTGTCTATTGACAACGTTGAATTTCGCAAAAAGTCAAAATTGGGTGCAAAACAAATAGATACTATCAAAGAATTAGTCAGAGATAAATTAGAACGTTATTTTGAAATAGAATCTATCATTGATATACAAACTGAATTTAAGTCGGTATATGATAATGTCTTGATTCAAGGAGAATATGATATTTTCCCCATAGTTGCCCGAATTAAAGAAGAATGGAAACTTGGTGAGGATGGCATCAATAACCTTATCGAAATTCTGGAGGAAAACAAAATAAAAGTTATTGAGATAGATGCACCTGATAGCTTTGACGGATTAAGCGGATATGCTAATGGTAAAAATCCTGTAATTGTACTCAATAAGAATTTCGATAGTGAACGCAAACGTTTCACTGCATTGCATGAATTGGGACATTTGCTTCTCAACTTTGACAATTCAATAGACGAAAAGCGAATTGAAAGTTTTTGCAACTTATTTGCAAATGAAATGCTTATCTCCAAAAGCGTATTCATTCAAAAAATTGGCATGAACCGAAAGGATATTTCATTGCAAGAGCTACAGGATATTCAGTTTCAATTTGGAATATCCATTGATGCTTTGATGTACAAAGCAAAAGAACTGAATATTATAACCGATGCTCGATACAGAACTTTCTGCATCAAGAAGAACCAAACTAAAAGATTCAAAGAAGAGGTAGAAAAAAGTCGTTATAAACAAGAAGAATCCAATCGCTTCGTACGTTTAGTATATCGTGCTTTGGCAAGCGAAATTATTTCTATATCAAAAGCAAGCTCGCTGCTGAATATTCCAGTAAATGCAATCAGAAATCAGCTAAACTTGGTATAGTATGGAAATTGTAGTAAATGACACAAATATATTCATAGATCTTTACTCAATAGGATTGTTGGAAGAATTCTTTGAATTACCGATAACAGTGCATACAGTTGATTTTGTCATCAATGAACTAAAAGAACCTGAACAACTCAAGGCCATAAACGAGTTTATCAAGAATGGTAAATTGAAAGTTCAAAATTTTGACACGAAAGAACTGATTGACATTATCGATTTACAGAGCAGAGCCGGTGGTAATGTGTCTATTACAGATTGTGCTGTGTGGCATTATGCAAAGATTAACAACTATGCATTGCTAACAGGCGATGGGCAGCTACGTAAAAAAGCTATAGAAACAAATGTGACTGTTAAAGGCATTGTATATGTATTTGACTATTTGGTAGAAACAAAAATACTCTCGCCTCAATTAGCGATAACAAAGATACAGAATTTAATGAATATCAATGCCCGATTGCCCAAAACGGTAATTCAAGAACGCATAGAAAAGTGGAGCAATACATAAGGCTCCACTTTTTTACGTATTACAGAACTCCTATAATTACAACGCTTTTATAAGGTTTTCAAGTTTATCGAGGTCGCGAGCATCTACTTCAATGTCAAGTATATTACCGCTCCTGTCCACAACTCTATAGAACGGATAGCCGTCAATCTTAAGATATTCCCCAACTGCACGCTGCTGTATATCAGGTAAATTATAGTGATAGACATTCTCACCTGTGACATTGAAC
>JAGBVS010000198.1 GCA_017630195.1 Bacteroidales bacterium
GCAGGCATTTTTATTTCCGCCTTTAAGAGCTTGAAGTGTTTCAGAACCAATCATTTGACTATAGCCCATGACTACGTTTGATGTTCTTGAGAGTCTATATGACATTGTCAAATCTATTTCTGTGCCAAGATATGATTCCATTTTTTCATTAACATTTCCGTCTTTTACAACATCTGCCGCTGTCAAAAATGCGTGTCCTGTAAGATTGACTTCAAAATTTCTTCTTGAGTATTGCACTGAGGCGAATAAGTCGTTAAGACCCACAGAATTAGCCCAATTACCGTTAGTATTAAAATAATCCATAAAGCCATTAAACTTATGAGAAGTTCCGTAAAAGGGATTGAATGATTTATTTTTATAGCCGTCAGGATTTTCTATCATATCCTTTTGGTCTGTACCGGAAAGAAGCTCCCAGCCTAAGCCCATATCCCAATCATCATTCATTTGATAATCAACACCTAATCCTACATAATAAGCTGACAAATCTCTATCTTTTTCGTCTTTACCCATTGTATAGTAACCAGATGCATGAACGCTCAAATCTGCAGGCGTAAAGACAAGTCGTCCACCAATTGTCTGATTGAAGACATTTTTATATTTGTCATGTTCAATACCGTTTTCTGTAACTTTATAGTCGTGCTGATAGGCATTGTTCAAGAACAAAAGGCTAAGATTAAGATTATCAACAATATCAGTATTCAACCAAATAAACTGCATCATTTTGTAGTTATTCAACTTATAAAATGTTCCTTGAAGATGCTTTTCGTCTTGGTTAAACGCAGCACCGATATCTATTTTCAGCATGCCTTCGTATTTCAACAAAGCGACATCGTGACTTCTTCCCTGCTGGTCCCAGTTTGAGTTGCCGAAGATTCTTTCATCGTCGTAAACAAGTTCCTGACGACCTAATTTCAATGATAATGAAGGTGAAAGAAAATATTGTCCCCAAGCTTGATGTACACTGACATTGTTAGAAGTTGAAAACAATTGAGGCTGACTTCCCCAGATGAAAACATCTTGCATCGATATTCCCATCTTCACTCTTTCGTGAGAATAATTAAAATTGACTCTTGTACGTTGTGATGCAAATCCTGCCGGATCTGAATCTTTGTCAGTCAATGTTGAATATCCATGAAGGTATTCCATACGAGGTCTAACTTCTCCGCTTAACGAAAATTGTGCATAAGCGTAATCTCCAAGTAATCCCATGAGCAAGGTCATTACGAAGATTCTTTTGAGTAATGTAAACTTTTTCATAATGTTGTTTTTTACGATTTACCCAAAAACAATACTGATTTAACGATTGTTTAAATTTAACAAAAGATTAACTTTCATTTGGGCGTTCCGGCTACGCCGTCGGGCTTTCCGCTATATCTTTTTCCGCTTCGACACCGTCTCGCTTCCAAATTCCCTATTCTTCTTCAACATCCGTCTCCGACTCCAACATCCGTCTCCGCTTCAAAAGGATGCCGCTTCAATCCCTAACGCATTAGAGGCTATCTGTAATGTGATGTACAATTTTTAAACAAAAAAATCAACTTTATTTGATAAAAAAGTTGCATTTTTGTAAAACAAAACATGTTTTTTTATTATGAATTTACAGACTTTATATATCATTCTACAGCAGACACTTATCATCACAACATTAGTTATCGGCATGATGATGGTGATTGAATTTGTCAATGTGAGAACTGGCGGCATTTGGTCGAAGAAATTACAGAAATCGCCTTGGATACAGATTTTATTCGCTATAATAATGGGAATCATACCTGGTTGTCTCGGCACTTATACCGTCGTATCTCTCTACGTCCATAGAGTCGTCAACTTCCCGGCTCTGATGGCTGCCTTAATATCAACAACCGGCGACGAATCGTTTTTCATGTTCTCGCTTTTCCCAGAAAAAGCCTTATACATCAATTTGATAATAATCGGAATCTCTATAGCAGTAGCTGTGGCTCTGCAACTTACGATGAAAAACAAATTCATAGGACTTAAAAACAAAGAGATGTCCTTCCCTATTCACGAAAACGAATCTTGCAGCCACGACCATCATCATCACCATAAACATCATAGCGTCAAGTCTAACATCAAGAACATCAGTTTTGTAAGAGCTTTGCTCATCACTCTAAGTTTAGGTGTTTTGATTTTGGTATTAAGCGGCGTCATCGATGGTTCGCATCACCTTAATTTATTAATGGGCGGACAAACGGAAGAAAGCGTAGTTCATTCTCTTGAAAGTCAACAAGACTACGAGACTACGAGACTACAAGTTTGTGAAGAAGAACATCATCATTGCAATCACGACCATGAGTTCAACAGCCAATGTTCAGAAGCCGATGTTCATCATCACCATCATCACGATCATGGCGGCGAAGCTGATTGGATTCGTATAATTCTCATCGTATTATTTGTGGCAATATTGATTATCAACATTGTAGCAGAAGAACATTTTCTTGAAGAGCACATGTGGCAGCACGTCATCAAAGTTCATCTTCCTAAGATATTCCTATGGACTTTCGGAGTTATATTATGCCTCACAATACTAAACAACTTCGTCAACATCCAAAATCTGATTGATTCTAAACCATTTATTGTCTTGTTGATAGCAATCTTAATCGGCCTTATTCCACAATCCGGTCCACATTTGATTTTCCTGATATTATTTGCAAACGGCGACTTGCCATTAGGAATATTCCTCGCAAACTGCATCGTACAAGACGGCCATGGAGCCCTGCCTTTATTAGCAGAATCAAGAAAAGCGTTTTTAGTTTCAAAAGCGATAAAAGTGGGAATTGCGGTTTTAGTTGGAGTGATTATTTAAGACCACAAGACTACAAGACTACAAGACTACAAGTTAGAAGTATTATTAACCATTAAAAATCAAATTTATGAAAAGAGGCATTGAAAATTTATTTATATGGAAAGAAGCTCGTATTGTCGTCAACGACATTTATGAACTGATGAAAAATTGCAAAGATTACGCTTTTAAAGATCAATTACAGAGAGCTGCCATAAGTATTATGAATAATATTGCAGAAGGTTCAGAATCAGGTTCTGATGCGAAGTATATCAATTTTCTAAATATCTCAAAAGGCAGTTGTTCTGAAGTCAGGTCTATGTTATACCTATGTGAAGATTTTAAAATCTGTTCTTCAGAAGATAGAATCAAGATCCAAGAAAAAACTCGAATCCTATCAGCAGGAATCAGTAATTTAATACAAAAAATATCAAACAAATAAAAAAGACCACAAAACAACTTGTAGTCTTGTGGTCTTGTAGTCTTTAAAAAACCTGTATCATCAAAATCCCTACTCCTATCGCGACTATGGTTGCTACTAATCCTGGCATCATAAAGGAGTGGTTGAGAATATATTTGCCGATTTTTGTCGTACCTGTTCTGTCGAAGTTGATTGCTGCTACTATAGTTGGATAATTTGGTATGAAGAAATATCCGTTTACTGCCGGGAAGAGTGCTATGAGTAACATTGGATTTAGGCCGAGGGCAATACCGAGCGGCATAATAGCGCGCACAGTAGCAGCCTGACTATAAAGCAAAATTGACATAACGAACAAAGCGACGCCAAATAGCCAAGGCATTTCTGTCACAATGCCTTCAATGGAACCTGTCAACTGTGAAATATTACCATTGATAAACGTATCTCCCATCCATGCAACACCGAAGATAGCGATGACAGCTTGCATACCAGCAGAAAATACGCTGCCTTGAGCCGCCTTAGCACCTGAAGTCTTGGTAACCAATAAAATAATCGCGGCTGTAGTAAGCATCAATATCTCTATCAACGAAGGCATTCCTAATGTTCTTCCGTCGAAAGTAGGACGCATGGATGGTATTGAACCGAACAAAACGATGAGGACTGTCGCTGCTATGAAAAGAATCACCGACAGCTTAGCACTGAAGAGATTTTTGATGTCGTTCAATTCAACGTGCGAGTTGTCGAGTTCTCCGCTTTTAAGTCGTCTTTGATATTCAGGGTCATCAACGAGTTCCTTGCCGACTTTCATAGATGCGAAGGCACCGACAAAAACACCTATAAGTGTTGCTGGTATTGTTATCTTGAGTATGTCGAACAATGTGATATCGAAACCTGCGAGCAGTCCGAGCAGCGCTACTGTAGCAGCAGAGATTGGCGAAGCTGTGATAGCCTGTTGAGATGCGATGACCGCAATTCCCAAAGGACGCTCAGGACGAATCTTTGTCTCTCGTGCCACCTCCGCAATGACTGGCAACACTGAATACGCGACGTGACCAGTACCTGCCAAGAATGTAAAAGTATAAGTTACTAATGGAGCGAGTAATGTGACATATTGAGGATGACGTCTTAATATTTTCTCCGCAACCTTAACGAGAAAGTCGAGGCCGCCCGCTGCCTGCATAGCTCCAGCAGCCGAGATAACAGCTGCTATCATAAGCATTACATCAATAGGAGGCGAGGTCGGTTCAAGACCAAAAACAAAAGTCAAGATAGCGACTCCAAGTCCACCCATAACTCCAAGTCCAATACCACCAATACGGGCTCCTACTATTATACATACAAGGACAAATAATAATTGTATCAACATAAGTTTAATCTTAATTTTTCAAAAATAATTTCTATGCAAATTTATAAATATTTAGCATGTAACACATCGTTTTTCATAACAAATATTCATACTTTTGCATATTACTAAATTTAATTTTTATTGTTTATGAAAAAGTTAACAATTTTTATCATTATATGTTTTATCTCCTTCTCATCAATTTTGGCTAACACACAAAAAAATGAAAAACCATTCGTGATTCCAGAGTTAAAACACTGGGAAGGATATACTGGTGATTTTATCATAACAAATAAGACAAAAATCGTTTGCCATAAAAACAACAGAGAATTGCTTGAAGCAGCACAACAATTTTCCTCCGACTATGAAAAGATGTTTAACACAAAACTCACAATCGAAGAAGAGATTTCAAAAGGCAGAAATATTATCTTGAATGTAGCAAACATTGATAATATTGGCAATGAAGGATATATCATTGACATATGCGAAAACATTGTAATTTCTGCCAATAGTTTAAGAGGCGCTATTTGGGCAACGCGTACAATTCTTCAAATAGCAGAACAGAATAAGCAGTCGCTGCCGAAAGGAAGAATAACTGACTATCCCGACTACGAGATGCGCAGCTTCATGCTCGACTGCGGACGCAAATTCATACCGATACATTTTCTACATGAATATATCGACTTCATGGCTTATTATAAGATGAACACTTTTCACATTCATCTCAACGACAATGGTTTCAAGCAATATTTCAACAACGACTGGGACAGGACACCTTCCGGTTTCAGATTGGAAAGCGACTATTTCCCTGGCCTCGCCTCTCGCGACGGTTATTATACTAAAAAAGAATTTGTTGAATTACAGAAACATGCAGAGAGATTAGGCGTTGAGATAATTCCAGAATTTGACGTGCCAGCTCATTCCTTGGCTTTCGTTCATTATCGTCCTGAACTCGGCAGCAAGGAATATGGCAAAGACCATCTAGATCTTTTCAAGGAAGAAACTTATAATTTCGTAGATTCTCTTTTTATGGAGTATTTGAGCGGAACTGAGCCCGTGTTCAGAGGCCCGCGTTTTCATGTCGGCACCGACGAATATTCCAACAAAGACAGCCTCGTCGTAGAGAAGTTCAGATACTTCACCGACCATTGCATTCGCGAAGCTGAGAAATACGGAAAGCAAGCTTGCGTGTGGGGCGCGCTGACCCATGCTGAGGGAATAACTCCTGTGAAAATAGATAATGTATTGATGTACGCCTGGTATAACGGATACGCCAATCCAAAGGAAATGATAGACTTAGGTTACGATTTACTCAGCATCCCAGATGGATTGACATATATAGTTCCAGCAGCAGGATATTATTACGACTATCTCAACTGCGAACATCTATACAACAACTGGACACCGGCGCAGATTGGAAACCAGAAGTTTGAAGAGAAACATCCGCAAATAAAAGGAGGTTCTTTTGCCGTCTGGAACGACCACGCCGGCAACGGAATAAGCATCAAAGACATACATTATCGCGTATTTCCTGCGATGCAGACAATGGCGACAAAAATGTGGAGCGGAACAGACACAAAAATACCATACGAGGAATTTAATCAGAAACGACTGAATCTCAGCGACGCTCCAGGACTGAACATAGCTGGTCGCTTTAATGGCGAAGCAAAAGCATTGATAAAGATAGATTTGTTAAAACCCAATAAAATCATAGCAAAAGAAACTGGAATAAGAGAGATAGGATTTGAATATAGCGTTTCTTTCGACATTGATTATCAAGAAGAAGAGAAAGGAACAATATTATTCGAATCGAGAGACGCCGTCTTCTACCTCTCCGACCCTATTCAAGGAAAACTCGGTTTTGCAAGAGACAATTACCTCAACACATTCAACTTCAAGTTTTATCCTGATGAAAAAATCCACATCAGGATTTGCGGCGACCAAGAAGCAACATACCTTTACATTAATGGAGAATTAAGAGAGACTCTCGACAAACAGACTCAGTTTCATAACGAAGGAAAAAGCAAAATGTATTACGTCAGAACTTTGGTATTTCCATTAGAAAAAACCGGTGACTTCAAAAGCGAGATAAGAAATTTCGAGGTAAGAAATGAACGTTAATCTTATTCACTTTTAACAAAAACCGTTATCTTACCGTTATCTGAATAATATTCCAAATCAGAAAGGAATTCTTTATTTTCTTTAAGTTTCTTTTTAAGGATTTCATTTTCAATGATAAGATAATCATAATCGAAAGTAAGTCCATTCTTTACCATATCATGTTTGTCAAACATCGCAGTATATCCTTTTCTATTCATCATGATAAAGGCAGCATTTTGAGGATAAGCATAGAGCGTCAATATCTTAGCATCTTTAGAGATATTCAATGAATCCAAATATTGCTCTGAACCTTTATAATTCTTTATCGTTCTTTCTGAATCTCTTCCATGCCATTCCGCTCTTCTTTCTATCTGCATTTCCTTAACATCTTTTAACATAAAAAATATCAAGAGTACTGACAACAATAAAGCAAAAAATCCTTGTTTATAATTTGAGACCTTGGGCAATTTGTCAAGCAACAATATAAGTAACAATAATATAGGAAGGAAAAACGAATCAATAAAATAATAATCATGATCTGGAAATTGTTTCACCATTGCTACCATGAAACAAAAATCACCTAATAACAAAATTCCGCAAAGCCACCATAATGAGAGAGTTGCAGTCTTTTCACTCGCAACATCATCATTCTTTCTTTTGAAAAAATTATATATGCAGAAAATTAGTGAAGCAACAATAATAAAAGCAAAAATCCAATAGTGAATATTTGTAAAATAATGATACAACCAATTGTTTTTCATCATTGTTATTCTATAAACAAAATCTTCCCAATTCTTTGCTGGCATCAGTTCACCTAAAAATAATGTTCCATTATCAGCTTCAAGATGTCCATTCCATAAATAATAGGATAATATTATTATAAAAGAAATCATAACAGGAACTATTTTGTTAACAAATGATGTCTCTTTCCTTAATATTCTTAAGAATTCAAAACCAAGCAATGCGACATAGGCGACAGCAAAGGATGAACGGACCAAAACCGAAAGCGTACAAAATACAATTGTTATTATAGACGACTTCTTTTCATTGTCATTCAGATATTTAAGATAACAATAAAATGCTATTATCATAAATGTCAATGCAGGAATACCAGGAATGAATCCATTGTAATAATAAGCATAAACAGGAGATGTCATAGCTACTGCAACGACAAATACAGATTTAATCCAGTCTTTGGTTATTATGAATGTTAATTTATACAAGAAAAACATTCCAATGAATGCGACTATCAAGGAGCACATTCTAAAAATCCATGGAGATGTGTCTCCACTGATTTTCATTATGATAGCTACAATATATTCAAGTATAGGGAAATCGACTGAGGTGATTGTAGTTTCGTGAGGGATGCTCCATTTATGCGGAAATTGTTTGTTATAGATGAAAGTCTCTGGATGGAAAAAATCCAAATCATTATTAACGAAACCCAAAGCGATAGCATATCTGTCGGTCTGCGACCAAGCATGAATGAAAGAAGGGAATTCGTTCATATACGACCACTGAATAAACAGACCAGATAAGATTATAAATATCAATGCTATAAAATATCCTTTTTTATTTAGTTGTTCGTATTTCATAAGAGATTTTATTTTGAAGTAATGAAGTGATGGAGTGATAGAGTAATGGAGTTAGCTGCATCACTACATCACTGCAAATTTATGAAATAATATCATTCCAAAACTATCATGAACGTCACTTTTTCTTCAGTGTTTTTAGAGAGATGCAAAGAGCCTCCATGAAGTCGTATGATTTGACGTGATATAGCCAATCCGATGCCGGAGCCGTCAACACCATGTGTATCAAAGCATAAATAAGATTTACAATTTTAATTGTATATATTTTTAATTACTAGTAATTTTTGTAAATTTGCGACATATTTATAATTATGCTTAGTTTATCACAATTAGAACAATATCTGTCCAAAGCTGCATGGATTCTGAAAGGTCCTGTGGACGCCGCGGACTTTAAAGTATATATTTTTCCTTTACTCTTCTTCAAACGCATATCAGATGTGTATGATGAAGAGTACAACGAAGCATTGGCTGAAAGCGAAGGAGACCATGAATATGCGGCAGGTGCTGAAATGCACCGATTCATTATTCCCGATGGATGCCATTGGAATGATGTTCGCTCCGTTACTACCAATGTGGGAAGCGCTATCAAAGGAGCCTTTTCACAAATAGAACAGGCCAATCCACAATACTTGGCTAATATTTTTGGCGATGCAGCTTGGACCAATAAAGATAAACTTTCAGATGAATTGCTTTGCAGATTGATAGAACATTATTCGCAATACAATCTTTCCAACTCCAATGTGGAGCCTGATATTTTAGGACGTGCTTACGAATATCTCATCAAGATGTTTGCTGACCAGACAAACAAAAAAGCTGGTGAATTTTACACTCCACGTTCAGTTGTTCACCTGATTGGCATGATTGTCAACCCTCAACCTGGCGAAACTATATACGACCCTGCATGTGGGACAGCTGGCATGCTCTTGGAGTGTATAGAACAAGTAAAGCAAAAAGGTGGAGACTTCCGCACTCTTAAATTATACGGACAGGAAAAGAATCTGACCACCTCCACTATCGCCAGAATGAATATGTTTCTGCATGGCGTTGAGGATTTCCATATAGAACGTGGCGATACGCTCCGCGATCCTAAGTTCTTTGAGTACGACCAAATGAAACAATTCAACATTGTCATCGCTAATCCTCCTTTCTCATTAAGTAATTGGGGTGCCGAACTCTGGGCTGATGATATTTATGGTCGTAACATTGCAGGTGTTCCACCTAAAGGCAACGGCGACATGGCTTGGGTACAACACATGATTAAATCAATGAATGAAACATTAGGGCGTGTTGCTGTAGTGTTGCCTCATGGAGCCTTGTTCCGTAAAAATGCTGAAGCAAAAATTCGTTCGGTTCTTTTGGAAAACGATTTATTGGAAGCTGTAATTGGATTGGGTGAAAATATATTCTATGGAGCTACACTTTCTGCATGTATAATGGTATTCCGTGCCAAGAAAGATAAAGACAAAAAAGGAAAATTTATTTTTATAGATGCATCCGACCAAGTAAAGAAAGGACGTGCTCAAAACACCTTAGAAACAGAGCATATACAAACCATCTACCAATGGTACTCTGATTTTAAAGATGTGAAGAATCATGTCAAGATTGCTACTTTGGATGACGTGAGAAACAACAACTTCAATCTTAACATTCCTCTGTATGTTGAGAAAGAAATAGCTGACAATCTCCCCACATTGGAAGAAGCAAAGGCACTGTTAAAAACCGCCATACAAGAAGCTTGGGATGCCGAAGAACGTTTCAAACAACTATTAACCGAATTTACGAAATGACACTTAAAGAACTAGAATCATATTTATGGGGAGCAGCCACATATCTTCGTGGCTTTATTGATGCAGGAGATTACAAGCAATACATCTTCCCTCTCCTTTTCTATAAACGTATTTGTGACGTATATGATGAGGAATACGAAGAAGCATTGGAAGAAAGCGGCGGAGATTTGGAATATGCAGCCTTCGATGAAAACCATCGTTTTAAAGTGCCAGCTGAAGCCCATTGGAACCAAGTGCGTAGCACAACCGTCAATGTTGGCCAAGCTATCAACAAAGCATTGAATGAAATACAGAAAGTCAATGCACAGCAATTGCAAGGCATCTTCGGCGACGCAGATTGGACAAACAAAGAACGGCTGTCTGATGAAATGTTGTGCCAGCTCATCGAACATTTCTCCAGCAAAAATCTCAACATAAAGAATGTGCCTAACGACGAATTGGGCAATGCATACGAATTCTTAATAAAGAAATTTGCCGATGACAGCGGACATACCGCTGCCGAGTTTTATACTAACCGTACAGTGGTGAAGCTGATGACCTTAATTGCAGACCCACATGAATACGACAGCATCTACGACCCTACTTGCGGCAGTGGTGGTTTATTGCTCAACTGCGCTATGATGCTCAAGGAACAAGGCAAAGAATACCGCACACTACGACTTTATGGTCAGGAAATAAACCTGATTACTTCGGGCATAGCGCGTATGAATATGCTGTTGCATGGATTTGAGGAGTTTAATGTGGTGCGTGGCAATACTCTGAGCAATCCGCTCTTTATGGAATATGACGAATTACAGAAGTTCGATGTTGTTCTGGCTAATCCTCCCTACTCTATCAAAAGCTGGGACCAAGCAGCGTTTACTAACGATGCTTTCGGACGTAACATTTGGGGAACTCCTCCACAGGGATGCGCCGATTACGCTTTCCAGCAACATATCATGAAAAGCTTGAAACCAGACACTGGCAGATGCGTGGTACTTTGGCCTCATGGCATCCTTTTCCGTGATGCAGAAAAAGAGATGCGTCGCAAGATGATAGAGAGCGATTGCGTAGATTGTGTCATAGGTTTGGGCGCCAATCTCTTTTACAACTCGCCTATGGAAGCCTGCCTCCTTATATGCTGTACAAAAAAAACAGCAGAACGCAAAGGCAAGATACTTTTCATCAATGCTGTGGACGAGGTAAAGAAAAACAAGACCATCAGCATGTTGGGAAACCACCATATAGAAAAGATTTTCAAAACATATAAGGATTACAAAAATATTGAAGGATTTGCCAAAGTTGTTTCCAACGATGACATCCTGAATAATGGAGCAACGCTCAACATCTCACAATATGTATCTCGACTGGAAGTTAAGGATAACACGCCTAAGCAATCGTTCGAGGAAATATATGCCGAATGGGATAGCAATAGACTTGAATTACATAAAGCATTAGAGGAATTATTAAAAGGATATTAATTGGTATGCAACATCATAATTTTATAGAGCGAAAGCAATATATGCAACAGCTTCGTGACTTGAAAGACCAGAACATTATAAAAGTAATATCTGGTGTTCGTCGCTGTGGCAAATCAACATTATTGATGATGTTTTCTGAAGAACTTATTAATAATGGTGTTGATGCCAAACAAATCCAATTCTATAATTTTGAAGACCTTGACACTTTATCTATTGGAGATATATTCCAAATTCATACTCATATCAAGGATCGATTGGTAGCCGACAAACCCAATTATATCTTTTTAGATGAAATCCAGAATGTAAAGGATTTTCAAAGACTTATAGACAGCCTTTATATAAAGCCTAATGTTGATGTTTATATTACAGGCTCTAATGCTTATATGCTTTCCGGAGAATTGGCAACATTACTCACTGGACGTTATGTTGAAATAAATCTTTTACCACTGCAATTTACTGAATATTATAACTTTATAGTATCAAAATCGCCAAACTTATCAAAAAACGAAATTTTGGCGAATTTTATACACTTCGGAGGCATGCCCGAATATATCAAACAGCTGAGCATAAATGAAAAGCAAGCAGACTTATTCGCTCAAAGCATATTAAAAACTATAATTGAAAAAGATATATTTCAAAGACTTAACATAACAAACAAACACGACTTCAACAAGATTGTTGATTTCATCTTCGACTCTGTTGGCTCTTACGTCTCACCACGTTCTATATCTGACACATTGCGTTCAAACGGAACTGTTGTTGACAAAGAGACCGTTGCAAAATATCTTGATGCTTTATGCGAAGCTTATCTGATATATAAAGTTCCTAGATTTGAGATTAAAGGCAAAGGATTGTTACAGACATTGAACAAATATTATGTAGTTGACCCATGTTTTGCTAAGGTGAGATTGAAGAAAGCAGTATTGAAAGACCGTTCGCATTGGTTGGAAAACATGGTATATCTCGAATTGCTTCGCTGTAACAAAGAAGTCTTCATTGGAAAACGTCTTAATATGGAAGTAGATTTCATTGCGATAGATTACAACGACTACACATCATACTACCAAGTAGCATGGACCACAGAAAACCCTGAAACTTTAGAACGAGAGTTAGCATCACTCAAAGCCATAAAAGACTCTACGCCAAAATATTTATTGACAACAGATGTTGATTTCAATCCTGTTTATGACGGAATACGAAAA
>JAGBVS010000199.1 GCA_017630195.1 Bacteroidales bacterium
AACCCTATACACCATCCCCCTCCCCCCTTGGCCTAGGCTATAGCCTTGTACAATATTTAATGTTTGATGTTGACAAGAGGTAATCTATGCATTACTCTATTAGGTAGGAGGTATTTAATATGGCATATGACGCATCACAAAGGCCGGGAGAAACGGCTCTTGCATATTACAAAAGACTTGCAAAGGTAGCTGACCAACGTATTGTAAGACTTGAAAAGCTAGTACAGAAAAAAGGCTATGAGAACGTACTAAAGTATGCATACAAAGGCGCTCAAAAAGATATCTCACATTGGAAAGATACGCCTAAGGCAAAAATACCTGTTAATAAGCAACAATTAAATAGAATGACAAAATCAGGAAAAGTAACAGGCCGATTTAATACAGCTCCTCCTACTAATAAAAAAGGAGAGATTGATCTAAATAAGCTTATGGCTAAAATTTCTGATATAAAGTCATTTCTTGAAAAGCCTACATCTACCCAAGGCCAAATAAAAACCATATATCAGAAAAGAGTAGCAAAGATAAATAAAAAGTACGGTACAGATTTTACTTGGGAGGATATAGGTGACTTTTTCGAGTCAGACGCTTACAAAGACCTAGCAAGTACATACGGCTCAGACACAATACTTAAAATGAGAAATATTGTAGCAGAGAATAGAAACTTAGTTGAGGAGCTTAGCAAGTATGACGATGAGGAGGATATTATTGATGCTCTAAAGCAAAATGCATCAACTCATTTACATTTAGACGATAATGTAGTGAATAAGCAGATAGCATCACTACTTGCAGATAAAAATTTATCATTACTCAAATTACATAGTTAAGGGCGGTCATAAATATGTTAATTGGTAATATAATAAAAGATAACACGCTTTTTTATGAGTCCCTTGGGTATAAATACATACCATGGGACTCATTTGATTACTCCGTACTTGAAAAGATAAGGTCAATCAAAAAAGCAGGGAGAGGTGATAACTCTACATATAATGATGTCATTATAATGGCAGATACAGAAACCTCTAAAAAGAGACAAAATGTAGTTACTTATGTTAAAGGCAATAAAATTATTGAGACATTTGATAATCATGTAGTAGCATTTACAGTCTCAATCAGAGCATATGGCCTAAACATAGCTACACTATATGGTCATAGGCCATCAGAGCTTATACTCTGCTTAGAGCAAATCCATAAAGCGATGTCCGGCAGAAAAACTATTGTATACTTTCATAACTTATCTTATGACTACACATTTTTAAGAAAGTTTATGTTTCTAAAATGGGGTGAGCCTGACAGTCAACTAAACGTAAACCCCCATGAGCCTATATTTATTAGATTTAACAATGGTATAGAGTTTAGAGATAGTTTAATACTGTTTCAACGCTCCTTGGAAAAAGCAGGAAAAGATTTTAACGTAGAACACCAAAAAGCTACCGGTAAATGGGATTATGACAAAATACGGCATCAATCAGATGACTTTGATGTTGATGAGCTTGAGTATATAGAACATGATACGCTGTGCGGTGTTGAGGCACTAGATGCACTCAAAAACGCATTAAATAAAAAGATATATGCAATGCCTTACACAGCTACAGGCATACCCAGAGAGCAGGTTAAAATCAGAGGTAAAGCAAACGGAGCTAAAACGCTATTTAATAAAATCTGCCCTACATATGAGCAATATTGTTTCTTACTTGATGTATTCCATGGAGGATATACTCATGCAAACAGGCACTACATAGGAGCAATTTTAAAGGGGTTAATAGAGTGTTATGACTTTACAAGCTCATACCCATTTGTACTATTATCTGAAAAGTACCCCATGGAGAAATTCTCACCTTTATCAAATTGCTCAATGGATTTTATCATTGAAAATGCAAGTGAGCACGCTTTTATGTTTACACTCATTGCTGTAGATGTAGTGTTAAAAGATGATAATATCCCTATGCCTGTATTACAAAAATCAAAGTGCCTTAAGACAGTTAATGCATATGATGATAACGGCAGAATTTTAACTGCATCTTATTTAGAGATCAGATTAAATGAGATGGATTTACAGGTTGTCAAAGAGCAGTACAATATTAAAAAGCACATATGCATTGATGTACAGACAGCGCATAAGGACTATCTCCCTAAATGGTTTACAGAGTATATATTTGAGCTGTTTTGTGAAAAGACAAAACTTAAGGGCGTTGATGCTGTACTATATGCACTTAAGAAAGGTGAGTTAAACTCCTGCTATGGGATGACAGTACAGCGATATATTAAAGAAACGATAGAGGAGATATATGATACAGGAGAGTATAAGCTTAAGAAATGGGATGACAAGCAGGAAAAAGAGGAGTACATAAAGCACATTAAAAAGCAAGGTACAATTTTACCTTACTTTTGGGGTGTTTGGTGTACATCTTATGCAATGTACAATTTATTTACACTCGGTAAAATGGCAACCGATAATTATAGTAAAGACAGAGTATGGTTATACTCTGACACAGACTCAGGATACTTTATAAATCCTAACCATGAGGCAATAGAAAAATACAATGAAATATGTAAGCAGAAATTAATTAAGGCAGGTTTTGGAGCCTACAACCATAAAGGAAAAGATGTTTGGCTAGGAATTGCCTGTCATGAGGGATTAAAGGATGAGTATAGCGAGTATGTAACCCTTGGATGTAAACGCTATTGTGGTAGGTCAAGAGCAGATAGTGAGTTGCATATAACTATAGCAGGAGTACCAAAGAAAGGTGTTAAGGCATTAGATGACGATATATCCAACTTTAGAAAAGGTACTATCTTCCCCGGAATGATTACTAATAAGAAAACACACACTTATAGATATGTAGATAGAATATACACAGACGAAAACGGAAATGAAACAGGAGACTCTATTGACTTATCATTGTGTGATTATAAGCTAGATGACATTGTTACATATGATTGGGATGAGCTTTTAAATGCTCATCAAGAGTATGAGCTTGAAATGTATACAGAGGAGATGTTTGATTATGTATGATTTAGAGAAAATAGCAAAACACGAAAAACTTGATGATGGTTACTATCATCTCTTAAATGACTTGATTAATTACCCGGATGCAACTACATACTTAATTTGGTCAAGGAGAGGCCCAGGTAAAACCTACTCATTCTTATGGGAAAGTTACTACTACCCATTTAATTTTATTTTCTTAAGGCGCACAAATGATGATATTGATTTTATGTGCGATGATAAACTTGATCTATGTCCATATAACGATGTGTGTAGAGACAAGGGTATTGATGTTAGAGCTATTAAACACAAAGAGGGATTAGGAGCATTTTACAATGTGACAGAAAACGAAAAAGGGGAGACTGTACCTGTAGGTGCTCCTGTAGGCCTCATTGCATCACTGTCAAGATTTAAAACCTTAAAAGGTGTAGGCCTGTCTGCATATGACTTTTGTACACTTGATGAGTTTATTCCTCAACCGGGAGAGATAGTAAGACGTAAAGAGGGTGAGCAGTTACTATCAACGTACATGACCATTAACAGAGACAGGCAGAAAAGAGGGCGTGCTCCTTTAAAGCTAATACTATTTGGTAATGCTGAGCAGGTTGTTACACCTATTACCTCTACCCTTGAGGTAATAGATGACATGATAGAGCTACAAGCCTCAGGTAAAACTCATATGTACTTAGAAAAAAGAAAAATATTGTTACATCACATCACAGAGGAGGAAATACCTTTATCAGATGAGGAAAAAGTTGGTATTTATGAAATGATGGAGGGAACTAATTGGGCGCGTAAGGCCTTTGGTGGTGAGTTTGCAGATAATGACTTTTCATGTGTACAGCGTAGAAACTTAAAAGGCTATGTATGCCTATACTCTCTTATTTATAAGAGTAAAAGGATATACGTATACAATCAGGGTAACAAATTTTATATGTGCTCAAAACAGGCAAGGGTAGCAAATACTTATAACCTAGATACTGAGAGAGATCAAAAGCTATTTCTTAGAGTACAGTTACCTATATTAAAAGATGCTACTATTGAGGGTAATATGTACTTTGAAAAATATACCTACTATGACCTAATTACAAATTTTACAAAAATATTTTAAAAGGTGTTGACACATTAAATATTTAATGTATAATGTTAGATATAGGAGGTAAACAAAAATGAAAATATTTAAAGGTTATATATCTATTGTATGTGCAGAGACAATAAAAGAAAATGGTCTAAATCTCATACCCGGATTGCAAATGAATAAATATAGTTTTAGAAATAATGGGCAATGGCTTTGTGGTGGCAGAAAAGTATCAAGTTATGTACTTTGTGACGATAATGGGGATGATATACCTGAATTTGAGGAAGTACAGTTTTCAAAAGATAGACATAACAGATTTTATATTGAGTCTATAGGTTAAATTAAGGAGGTGTACAGTGACAGAGTTAAAGCTGTATCAATTACAGAAGTTAATTGATAAGATTGATGGTCTTGAGATATTCCTTAAAAGGACATTTAATAAGAAAAACAAAATGAAGATGTGCACAACAAGGTTATTTGTAGACGATGTAGTGCTAGAATTGGCAGACTATCCTGAGATGACAGAGGAGTTGTGTACAGTAATTAGGAAACATCTAAATTTAATGAAACAAGCTTTGGAGGATGCATAAATGAAAGACAATGATATTAGATGTAATGAAACAGTTGGGACTTTAATTGTTGGTACTCATGTTTGGTATAATGGTGTTGAATATGTTGCATTTAATAAATCATTAGTCAGAGCAGATTGTGTTCTACAACTAAAAAGTGATACACAGGTAAAACGTGATGCACGTAAAAACATATTGTTAATAGTAGATGAGGATGCGCAAAATGTATAATTCACCAATAAAAATTTTTGAAAATGCTATGCAGGAGCAAATACAAGAAAAAGAAAATCAAATTTTTACTACAATTAAATCACAAATTGCAGTTGATGTTGATAAAGATGAGTTGTTAAAAGCTTTACGTTATGATAGGCATCAATATGAACAAGGGTATGAAGATGGTGTTATGAATGAGAGACAGCATTGGATTAATTGGTTAACATGGTTAATGAATCACCCAACAGCGGAGGTATAATATGCCAAAATCAAATTCACACATAACCCCAAATTCACTTTGGGTATGCCAAATGAAACTGTTTGACTCATCCCCGGATGATATTTATGCAAAGGTTTTAAATGTAGGTGAGGAAAAGGTGTTTATTGAAAGAAAGACTAACTATGGTTTTAAGGACTTAGCACCTATGTCAATCAGGATTTATGACTTCCTTGATGTATTTAGATATGTAGGGGAGTACAAGTCATGATAATAGTAATAATTGCAATATGGTTTCTATTCATAATTTTATATAGTAGGAGGTAAATGTGATAACAATAATATATGTTGCATTAATAGCAGTTGATGTTGTTGCAGTTACAATATATACGTTTGTGCTATGTGATATGATTAAAGACTACAAAAGGAGGAAAAGAATGGCTAAAACAAGTTTCAAGTTTTCAAAGCTTTACTACACAACTCTTGCAGGTGAGAGAAAGTTAAACGGAGTATCTCTTTACATCCCAAAGGATGCAATAGAGGTTTCCGGGATTAATGTAGATGCACCTATTAAGATTAATGTAGCAGATGACAAGATTATAATTGAGGAGGATAAAGAAAATGCCTGAGGCTAAATTTAAAGTAAGAGTACATTATCAGTCTAACACTTATCAGATTGTAGCAGAAGATCATAAGTACAGCTCCATGGGTTGTATCTGCAATACAATTTCCGCTGTCATGGTTAAGATGTTTCAGATAACAGATAAGCTCTCTAAACGGGGAGTAAAAGCCACATTCACATTTGTAAATGCTAAGGAGGATGAATAAGATGGCAATTAAGAAAGCAAATACAGCAGAGAAAAAGGAAAGTAAAAAAGAAAAGGTAACTTACACTGTAGAGGTGACAAGAGTACATGATGTATCAAAGGATGATAAAACCCGCATCTTATTTGATGCTAAAGTAAACGGAGTAGCTGTATCAGGTATGAGTTACATGGAGGGAGTCAAGGATGGTAAAGAGTGGTCAATGATTAGATTTCCTCAGACCAAGGCCAAAAATGGCAAGTATTACAATGTTGTATGGTTTCCTACCTCAAAAGAACTCATTGAGGATGTTGCAAAACAAATTGAGTCCATGTTATAATCTTTGTGTCTGAGAGGTTACATAGCACACGTTTACCCCCAATGTATACCACAGATAAAAGCACTAAGTGTTTTACACTTGGTGCTTTTTGTGTTACATTTAATACAAAAGGAGGTCACAAAATGAAATTTAAAATTTTTACTATTATTGGTATAATCGGCAGTTATATAGCATCATTGTTTGGAGGTTGGGATGCCGGGATGGAAACACTAATAATTTTTATGTCAGTAGATTATATTACAGGATTAGTTGAAGCAGGTGTTTTTCATAAATCAACCAAAACTAAAAACGGCAGACTTGACTCTAAAATAGGATGGAAAGGATTATCACGTAAATGTGTTACAATGCTTTTTGTACTTCTTGGTGCACGTATTGACTTAATGACAGGCAGTAATTATGTAAGAAATGCTTTTATCATCGGATTTTGTGCAAATGAATTTTTGAGTATTATAGAAAATGCTAAAAGTATGGGTATGAAATTACCGCCTGTAGTTGATGATGCTCTTGAGGTATTAAATAAGAAAAAGGAGGGTAAAAATGCAGAATAAATCAAGTTTAGTTAGTTTGTATGGTCTATCACCTTATCACTCAGGAAAAAGGACACACAGCATTGACAGGATAACTCCTCATTGTTTTGTAGGTCAAGTATCTGCTAAAAGAATAGCAAGTGAATTTCAAAAGGCAGGTAAAAACGCATCATGTAATTATGGGATTGCTAGTGATGGTACTGTTGTATTAGTTGTTGATGAGTCTTATAGATCATGGTGTAGCTCAAGTAATGCAAATGACCAAAGAGCAGTTACTATTGAGTGTGCCTCAGATAATAAGGCACCTTATGCATTTAATAATGTAGTTTTCAATAAGCTCATTGAGCTGTGTGTTGATATTTGTAAAAGAAACAACAAAAACAGACTCATTTGGATAAATGATAAAAAGACTGCATTAAGTTACGCTCCAAAGGACAATGAGATGTTACTTACAGTGCATAGATGGTTTGCTAGTAAAGCGTGTCCGGGAGAATGGTTAATTCAGAGGATGTCATTGTTAGCGGATGAGGTTACAAAAAGACTTAATAGTTATGAGGATGTTAAGATGTATCACACAGTTAAAAAGGGTGATACTCTTTATGCTATTTGTAAGATGTATAGTATAACAATGAAAACATTGTTATCATTAAACCCCGGAATTGTTAACCCTAATTTGATTATTCCCGGACAGGAGGTGAGGGTAAGATGATTTTAGAGCTTTTCTCTTTTAATAAACGTAGAAACTCTACTAAAATCCCCACCTCACAGGGGGTACAGGTTACAGTTGATTTAAAACATGAAACTGACTTTGATACTCCTACCTTTCTATTGTTTACTGATCCAAGGAGTTATAACTACTGTAAATGGAATAACTCATATTATTACATTAACTCACATAGATATGTGCGCACAGGGATTTATGAGATATCATGTACCATTGACTCACTTGCTACAGAGCGTGACAACATAATGTCATCAACTCAGTTTGTAATAAGGTCAAGTGTATCACCTGACTATACTATTATAGATAACTTTTACCCTGCTTTTTATAAGCCTGAGGTTATTCAAACACCGGGCAGTGGTATTACATTTAGTGACACAGGGTCTTATGTATTAGCTGTAAAGACAGAGGATGGTATAAAATATTATGGCATCTCAGCAGGTGACCTTAACGCTTTATTTAGGACATTGATGACAGCTAAACAAGAGGATTTATGGAGTTATATAACCGATCTAGCAATTACACTATTACCCGGATTTTTAAATGTAACTGATTATATCATTGCTTGTAGATGGGTGCCTTTCTTAGTACAGGCAGGACAAGGTGAGGAAGATATTTATTTGGGTTATTGGAACTCAGGCATAAGAGGTAATTTATACAACAAAACTCTCCAGATGGGTGTTGCAGGTATGGGATTTGGTTTACATCCATATACAGGCGCAAAAGAGTTTATGAACTGTAGCCAATATTATCAAGTTACTGTATTTGTACCCGGTTGCGGTGAAATGCCAATAGACATTGCTAAGTGTAAACCATCGTCAGGGCTATATGTAGAATTTAAAATTGATGTACTTGGTAATGTGTCAGGTTGTATTTCCTCTGATAATAAAATTATACAGAGATTTTCAGGTTCTGTTGGTAGAGATGTACCTATATCATCGGCAGATGGTGTAGGAAGTGGATTAGCAGGAATTGGCGGTGGTGTAACAGCACTAGTGACCGCCACAGCAGGAGCCTTAACAGGTGGTATTGGTGGCGTTGCTTTAGCAGGTTTAATAGCAGGTGGTATTGGTGCTATTGGCTCAGGTATTGCAAACACTGTACCTGATATTAACACCACAGGCGCATTATCATCATACTTTGTACCGCCCGGAAGTAATAATTTTTATGTTACAGAGTATAAGTATGACATAACAGAGCAGAATGGAGCTATTAATGGCTATCCTTGTATGAAAACATTAACACTGTCAACCTCAGGATATTATCAAGTAAAAGACCCTCAAGTTGACTTTGCAAATGACCTAAAGATAAAAGAGGACATTATACAATATATGGCAGGAGGTTTTTATGTAGAGTAGATATATTGTATTTATTGACGTTTTTAATACTAAATGTTATATTATGGATGAGGGAGCATAAATCCTATCTTGAGTCAAGGTAACTGTCGGTTACCTCATAGGGTATAGGTTGACCGCCTGTTAAAGCTCCCTCTCATATTAAAGGAGGTAAACAATGAACATTACAGAGTTAGTATCCGTTGTCTCATCCGGATGTAAAGTAGATGAGGTAAAAGAAATCTCAGCTTTAGGTGTAAGTGTTGCAGATGCAATTAAACTCTCTAAGGCAGGATTGAGTGTTGATGATATAAAAAATATTGTATCATCTGAAGATAAGAAAGATGACAAGTCAGATAATGAGGATGATAAAAAGGATGCATCTGATAATAAGGATGATAAAAAGGATGTAGACAAAGAAACTCCTCAGGATGAGAAAGATAAAGAAATACTTGAACTTAAAAAAGAGTTAGAGAAAGCCCAAAAGGCAAATATAAATAAGGATGTCAAAAAACAGGGAGAGGATAATGACCCTTTGAAAATTGCTATGGAGGCTATATCTAACTTTTAAATATTAAGGAGGTTAATTATGGCAAGAGATTTTACAGTGCAGGACGCTAGAGCGATAATGCAATTACTTGTACAACAGGCTACAGGTCAGACAAACATTGCAGTTGTTGATACATCTACATTTGTCAGTGCAGGTGAGCTTGTTTTGTCACAGTCAATCGAAAATGTTTATAATTCATTAAACATAGTACTCGGTAGACTTATCAGTGCATCACGACCCTATAAAGCTAAGTTAAAGCTTATGGATGCACTTGACACAGGTGTTTACACCTCAAGATTAAGGAAGATATCCTATTACTCAAAATTCCCTAAAAATGCAGGTGCTTTTAACACCAATCTATACACTAACTTACATGACGGATTTACAGCAGGTCAGAATTTTGACAATCAGACTCCTCCTGTAGCTCAGTCAGTTAAGTCACAGTGGGAGCAGAACTTAGCAATGCCTCTTGAAATGAACTTTGGAGGCTCTGCATCATGGGATAACTGTATCACACAGCCTGAGTATCAGGCACAGGTAGCCTTTAGAGATGAGGCTGAGTTTATTAAGTTTCTCACGGGCTATATGCAGGAACACGCAAACGACATCGAACAGCAGAGAGAGGCATGGAACAGAATGGCACTTGTTAACAAGATTGCATCTGTTTACGATATGGCTACATATATGCCTGAATCAGTGTTTGACCTTGTTGCAGGTTTCAATAATAAATTTGGTACATCATACACAGGTACTCAGTTAAGAACTACTCATCTTAAAGAGTTTCTCGCTTACTTTGTTACAGAGTTTAAGCTTGTATCAGAGTACATGACAGAGAGAAGTGCTAATTATCATTGGTCAGTACCTAAGACTGTAGATGGAGTAACATATCACATCTTAAGACACACACCCTACAGAGATCAGAGAGTTTACTTGTACTCAAAACTCTTTAAAGATGCTGAGGCTCAGGTATTACCTGAAATTTTCAACCCTGAGTATCTTGATGTTAAGACTCAGTATGAGGATGTGACCTATTGGCAGTCAGTTGATGACAGAGGTGCTATAAAGTGTACACCTGCTATCACTGATGCAGACCCTACATCACCTACCTATGGTACACAGATCGCAGGTACCGCAGTTGACATCCCTTATGTTGTCGGAATGATAACAGACAGAGATGGATTAATGACTGATATGATGCTTGACACTGTTGCTACAACACCTTTGGAGGCTAGAAAGAAATACAGAAATACTTGGCAGACATTCTTAAAGGGTGTTATTTCAGACAATACCGAAAAGGTTTGTATCTTCATTATGTCATCATAAAATTAATGGGGAGAGGAAACTCTCCCCTAAATTACAAGGAGGTTTATATGGATAGATTTGACCCTAACCCATTTAGAAAAGGATGTTGGAATCATTTAGTTGTTACCTCCAATAATAAAAAGATTAAGCTCTCAGAAAATGGCCTTAACGCTACTATATCTGAAAATGTTATTACTCTCCCTAAAGGTATAAGAGTGTTAGACTTAAAATCTGAGATGGATGTAAAAGATAAATGTGAAAGAATTTCTGCACCAACTTTGACCTATGAAAAAGGCCAAGCCACAATCATCATCCCGGATGCAAAGAATTTCAACACAATTACTCTTTATGTCTTAGCTTAAGGAGGTGTCTATGCCTTTAATACCTGCAAATTATGAAACAATCAATCTTAACACGTCACATTACATACCCTCTGATGTAAAAGTATGTAATAATTTGACGTATAATTATTGGTTTACTACATTACTTGAAAAGCTACAGTCTGTTATAGAGTTTGAGGATTTACCTGACACTTGGAGAGGTGATGTTAAGGATTTTCTTTATTATTGCTTATTTAAGTTTGGATATGTTGCAGTATTCTATAATTCAACATTTGGAAACTCTTTTCAACCTGCTACACTAAATGGTATGACTTTCTACTACCAGCCTAGCAAGGCCATAGTTTCTAATCCTGCTCTTGAAAGCGCACTAGAGTTAGTAATTGGTGAAGATTGCGAACTGATTAAACTTACTCCTTTTTATAAAGGTGTATGGGATTTAATTAGTTATTATGCAGAGAAATTATCAAGCTTAGACACAGCAATTAATATGTCCATTATCAATGGTAAAGTACCCTTTATTTTAGGTGCTAAAAATAAGCCTATGGCCCAGATGCTTAAAAAGATAATGGATAAGGTTAATGGTGGTGAGCCTCTTGTTATATATGATGAGATTTTTAGAGAGGATGGCTCAAAAGTTAAAGCCGGGGAGTCTCCCCTTTCTGCTTTTGACAGAGAACACCTTAAAAACTCATATATCTTAACGGAGCAACTACAAGATTTTCAAACGATTTTAAATGGTTTTTATAATGAGATAGGTATACCTACAGTACCCTATCAAAAGATGGAGCGTATGGTTGATAAAGAGGCATCCTCACAGGAGAAAGCCTCAAGTGCCAGAGTCTCAGTTTGGTATGATTGCCTTGAGGAGAGCTTAGTAAAAGTAAATAAATTACTTGGCACTAAAATCAAAGTTTCATTAAGATTTGACGATAAAACAAATGGAGGTGAGAGTGATGAGCTTAGCGACAGTAACAACGATAGGATTTGAGGAGTTACTCAAGCATGATAACACATCATTATTTGAGTTTATTACTCTCCCGGATGGATATGACAAAGATACTCTTATTAATCGAATACTTTTAAGGTCAGGTGAATTTGAGGTTGTCTATGCTAATCCATATTTTATGAGGGATGTTGTTACAACATTTTTTAAAAGCTACTACAGAACTTTTGAAAAATGGATTAAAGTATATACAGCAAACTATGACCCTCTTGAAAACTATAACAGAACAGAGGAATGGACTGACAAAGCAGATAATACCACAACCTCAGGAATTATAAGTGGTGGTAATACTAAAAACTCTGTCTCTGCTTATGACTCCTCAACATTTCAACCATCTGACAATGTAGAGTCACACTCTAACTCTAATCAGACTGATGTACTTGATGGACTTACAAAGCACACAGGTCATCTTTTTGGTAATATTGGTGTTACTACATCTCAGCAGATGGCACAAGAGGAGTATAAAATTGCACTTTTTAATATTTATGAGCAGATTGCAGACCTCTTTATAAAAGAGTTTTGCATCCCTGTATATTAAGGAGGTTATTTATGGCAGACGATTTTATTTATAAGTACCCTCATACGATTTTACAGGAGCTAAACCTTGACTATATCCTTAGGAGGATAGCAGAAATTGAAAACTCAATTAAAACCATTAAGGAACAGATTGAGGGTGAAATTTTTGAATGGGTACAAGAGCAATTAGCTCCGTATGAGCAACAGCTTAATGACCTCATTAACGAGGTAAATAATTTATCTGATCATGTAGATACAACTCTTGCAGAGTATGATGTTAGAATTACAAATATTGACAATCATGTTGCTGTAGAGTTAACCAACATACGCAGAGAAATTGTTGAAAACTCTGAGGCCTTAAGTGCTTTAATGGACTTAAAAATTGAGAATAATAACGTATATCTGTTAAATGAAATATCACAGAATGTCGGCTCATTATTCTTTGTTGTTGACCCTTTTACAGGTAACCATGTGCCGATACAGCAAATGATTGATACATTGTCAGAATACCATATCACTGATGGTATCACATATGCAGTAATGAATACTAGAGCACTTACTTACACGCAGTTTAATGCTCTTAACATCACTTACTCTGACCTGTTAATGCATGGTCACACATTATATCAATAGGAGGTTTAAGTTATGAGTTTAACACCTAATTTTGGACTTAATATCCCAGATGCCGGGGATATAGTAAACCTTTTGACTCAGTGTTATCCTAACTTTACATTGATTGATACAGCAATGCAGTCAATCAAAGAAACAGGAGTTACAACGGCTACTGAGACAAAATCAGGCACAACACATCAAATTGTTAGAACAGTTGCAGATTGTAATGTATTAAGATTTACAGCTACATCAAACTTTGTAACAGGTGATACTTTTACAGTTGATGGGGTTCCTGTTGTAGGAGTTGCTGTAAATGGAGCATCATTGCAGACAGGCGATTTTGTTATCAACTCTGATGTATTAGCAATCCTCAATGGAGGTAAGCTCACATTGTTTGCCGGCGGAGCGTCTGCACCTGATGCATCCGATGTGTCATATGATAATACAGGCTCAGGCCTCACAGCTACTGATGTACAGGATGCTATTGATGAGCTTAAGGGAGATATCCCTACATCATTTGATGCAGATGATGTAGTATATGATAATACAGGCTCAGGCCTTACCGCTACAAATGTACAGGATGCTATTGATGAGCTTGCAAATAATACAGGCGGTGAGTCTATTGAGGTTACAGCAGATGGAGTTAAAACTAATGCTCAAGTGCTTAATACATTGTTTGCATTACTTGATTTTACAAAGATCAAGAAAGATACAAAGCTCATTATCGACACAGGTACTGAGATAGGCTATTATAACTTAGGTTATACAATAGGCACAACAATTGCATTTTTTAGCCGGGTAACAGGAGGAACAGTAAACACATATGTTGAAAATGTAACGTGCTCAGCAAACTCCTTATTTGTTAATTGGAGTTATACAGCTAATGGGTCAATGAGCAATGTTTCAAGCAGTGTAGCACCTAATGGCAGAAAGTTTAAAATAGAATATTAACGTATAAAATTAGAGCCTAGTTGTCGCTAGGCTCTTTTTACCTCTTGTCAACATCAAACATTAAATATTGTACAAGGCTATAGCCTAGGCCAAGGGGGGAGGGGGATGGTGTATAGG
>JAGBVS010000200.1 GCA_017630195.1 Bacteroidales bacterium
CCCTCTGTCCCTCTGTCCCTCTAATTCCTAATTTCAAAAAAACTTGTAGTCTTGTAGTCTTGTAGTCTTGTAGTCTTTTTTTAATATCTTTGTAAAAATTAAAAAAACATCTCTATGAAAAAGTTTTTACACTCATTTTAGTATTATGTGTTTTCAATTCATTAGCACAAAACATAGGCGAACTCAACACCGACTTCGGCAATGACGGCTCATATATCTTCGAGCCATCAACAGCTCACGATTTCATAGAAAAGATTTTGATTCAGGATGACGGCAAGATACTTACTGTAGGCAAAGCCCGCGTCGATGGCAGCAACTATTCAATTTATGTGTCACGCCATAACGCTGACGGCACATTAGATGCGACATATAGAGACGGCGGCATCGCTTATTTCAAAGTCACACCTAATATTTACATGAACTGCGCTTTCGACGCAGAATTGAACGACGACGGACTTCTCTTCGTAACAGGATACACTTTCGATTATAACAACAACAGCGCATTCATCATTTGCTTAGACGAAAACGGATTTGAATATGCGGATTTCGGCGATAACGGACATGTTGTATCAGACTACGGACACGGCATCGTTTACGAAGCCATAGACATCGACAGAGACGGCCGCCCAATCGTCACAGGTTATTACGACGACCAGCTTCTTGTCAGACGCTATGACAAAAACGGAACTCTCGATTCAACTTTCGGCGATAATGGAACCGTGATAATCATTTTAGACTCCACTTCTTGGGCTTATTGCTATGCTTACGACATTGAAACATTAGAAGATGGCAAAACGCTCATCGCCGGACACAAGGTTTCAGCCGACATGTTGTACGAATCTTATTTATTAAGAATCAATGCTGACGGAACTTTAGACGACACCTTTGCCGACAACGGAGTCCTGTATATCAATGCTGGAGAATATGCTGAATATGCGACGACGATAGACGTTCAAGCTGACGGCAAATATCTCGTAGGAGGACATGACGACTTGTTAACATATGCACCATATCCAAGATGCGAATCATACATCACCCGCATAAATACCGACGGAACAATAGACGAAACGTTCGGCAACAATGGCTTTGTAAGAATAGAACAATTTGAAGGCGACGGATGTACCAACGAATGTTATTCTGTCATGGCAACTTCCGACGGACAAATCTTCGGCACGGTATATTCATACAACTACAACTCATTAGCAAGTCGCGGCTACGTTTACAATCTTGATGAAAACGGACAATTTAAAGAAGATTTCGCAGGAACTGGCATCATGGTTTTGCCACAATTCGAAGATGAAGAACTTAAAACAATCACATCATCATTGGCGATACAAAATGACAATAACATTTTAGTAGGAGGTTATATCGCCGTTGACAACTACAGCAACCAAAAGCTGTTCATCTCCTGCGTAAATGTAGATATTAAAAATGATGAAAATATCGGAGAACTGACAACATCACTTCTACTCCACCCTAATCCTGCAAATGACATTTTGTATATCTCAACAAATGGAAATATCAAGGAAATTGAAATATATGATATTTACGGAAGAGTCCGAATCGCCGAGACACCGAGTCAGCAAGACGTTATAGATTTAGATGTCACGAATTTAAATTCTGGCGTTTATTTCGTTGTGATGAAAAGCGACAATAAAACCATTATTGAAAGATTTGTAAAACGATAATATCTTTTATTTCATTTAAATAAAGCCGCATACCACGTGCGGCTTTATTTGTGATATGATGATACAAGAAACTTTATGAAACAATTTTCTCACGAACTTTTTTAACAAAAAATTCTTTTCTCTTTTGCCTTTAGTCTTTAGTCTTTTTATTATATTTGCAAAAACGTTTAAATATAATGTCATGCAAAAGATAATATCACCATCTCTTCTATCAGCAGATTTTTTACATCTCGCCGATGACATAACAATGTTGAATGAAAGTCAAGCAGATTGGTATCACTTAGACATCATGGACGGTGTGTTCGTTCCTAACATTTCATACGGCATTCCTGTGGTTCAAGCCATCAATAAAATGGCCACCAAACCACTCGACGTTCACCTCATGATAGTTGATCCTGACAGATATTTCGAAGCTTTCAAAGAAGCAGGCGCAAGCATAATAACATTTCATTATGAAGCATCTACTCATGTCCATCGTTCTGTACAGAAGATAAAGTCACTCGGCATCAAGGCTGGCGTCGTTCTCAATCCTCACACTCCGGTGTCTGTACTTGAAGACATCTTGGGCGATTTAGACCTCGTATTGCTCATGTCGGTAAACCCTGGTTTCGGTGGACAGAAATTCATCGAGCGTACATATTCCAAAGTTGAGAAATTGCGCGACATGATAGACAAGAACGGATACAATACGCTCATAGAAGTGGATGGCGGCGTCAACACAGAGAATGCACCTAAGTTGTTCGCAGCCGGCGCCAACGCACTTGTAGCTGGCAACGCTGTCTTCAAATCTGAAGACCCTAAAAAGACTATAGAACTTTTAAAATTATAAACGAATATAAAAAAAAAGATATGAACGAATGTGTTTTAAATCTCACACCTGAATGCGTATGGAAAGAATTCCACGGCATTTTGGCAGTTCCACGTCCTTCAAAAAAAGAAGGCAAAATGGTTGAGTATCTCATCAACTGGGCTAAAGAACATAAAGTAGAATATATAGTAGAAGAATGCGGTAACGTTATCATGAAGGCTCCTGCAACACCAGGATTCGAAGACCGCAAGACTATCATATTACAAGCTCATACCGACATGGTATGTGAAAAAAACAGCGATAAAGTACACGACTTTGAAAATGACCCTATCGAAGCTGTCATCAAAGGCGACTGGCTCCACGCTAACGGAACAACTTTAGGTGCCGACGACGGCATCGGTGTAGCAGCAGCTCTCGCTGTCATCGCTGACCCAACAGTACAACACGGCCCTATCGAATGTATCTTCACCGTTGACGAAGAGACCGGCCTCACAGGAGCAGAAAAACTCGACCCAAAAGACTTCAGTGGACGTATCTTGTTGAACCTTGACTCTGAAGACGAAGGCGAAATCTTCATCGGCTGCGCCGGCGGCATGGATACCATCATCAAGGTTTACTACAGAATGGAACCAGCTCCAAGAAGAAACGTAGCTTATAAAGTCATGGTAAGCGGCCTCAAAGGCGGTCACTCAGGCGACGACATCAACAAGAACCTCGCTAATGCCAATAAGCTCTTAACTCGTATCTTGTGGCAAGGCGCTAACGAATTCGACCTCCGAATCTATGACATACAAGGCGGCAACCTCCGCAACGCTATCGCTCGTGAAGCTATGGCAGTGGCCTTCGTACCAGAAGAATTCCAATCAGAATTTGAAGAGTTCGTTAAAGTAATGGAAGAAAACTTCCGTAGAGAATATCAAGTTACTGAACCTGACCTCCGCGTTCAAGCTGTCATCGAAGAAACACAGCCAGAACTCGTCATCGACGAAATGACACAGTTCGACTTGTTAAATGCACTCTACGCTTGTCCTCACGGCGTCATCGCAATGTCACAGACAATTCCTAACTTCGTAGAAACATCAACAAACTTAGCATCAGTAAAGAAAAAAGAAGGTTTCTTCTTCATCCAGACTTCACAACGCAGCTCCATCGAATCTTCTAAAGAAGACGTAGCTAATATGGTAGAAGCTGTATTCAACCTCGCTAACGCTGAAGTATTACATACTGACGGCTATCCAGGATGGACACCAAACCCAGACTCAGAGATTCGCAAAGTGGCTGAAGAATGCTACAAAAACCGTTTCGGCGTAGAACCTAAAGTCAAGGCTATCCACGCAGGTTTGGAATGCGGCTTGGTTGGCGACAAAATCGCTGGCATGGACATGATTTCATTCGGCCCTACCCTACGCGGCGTACACTCACCAGACGAAAGAATAGAAATCCCTACAGTACAGAAATTCTGGGACTTCTTGAAAGATATTTTAGTTAATGCACCAAAAGCCTGAAAGGCTGTTACAGATATAACATACGGCAACACCGCATGAAGAAAAAGAATAATTAACATAAATAATAAATTAAAAATGAGCATAAAAAATTTAGAACCAAACGGATTGTGGAAAAACTTCTATAATTTGACACAGATTCCACGTCCTTCAAAAAAAGAAGCAAAAGTTGTTGCTTTCGTTAAAGAATTCGGAGAAAAATTAGGCCTCGAAACTATAGTCGATAAAGTTGGTAACGTCATCATCCGCAAACCTGCTACTCCAGGTTACGAAAACCGCATGGGCGTTGTTTTACAAGCTCACTTAGACATGGTTCCTCAAAAGAACTCCGATAAAGTACACGATTTTGAAAACGACCCTATCGAAACACATATCGAAAACGGCTGGGTAAAAGCTAACGGCACCACATTAGGAGCAGACAACGGCATTGGTGCTGCTGCAGCAATGACTGTACTCGAATCTACCGACTTAGAACACGGCCCTATCGAAGCTCTCTTCACAATTGACGAAGAAACAGGTATGACAGGCGCTAACGCTTTAGAACCAGGCGTTTTGAAAGGCGACATACTCATCAACACCGACTCAGAAACAGAAGGCGAACTCTATGTAGGCTGTGCAGGCGGTATCGACACATGCGGCTACTTCACTCCTAAATTCGAAGAAGTTCCTGCTGGCTCAAAAGCTTTCCAATTAGTCGTTAAAGGTTTAAAAGGCGGCCACTCAGGCATGGACATCATCTTGGGCCGTGCTAACGCCAACAAGGTGATGAACGAATTGTTAGCTTACGCTACAGAAAAATTAGACGCAAGAGTAGCCGACATCCAAGGCGGCAGCTTACGTAACGCTATCCCTCGCGAATCATTCGTTACTGTTACTGTTCCTGAAGCAAATGCAGAAGCATTGGCAGCTTACGTAGCAGAATTCGAAACTGCAATGAAAGAGAAATTCGCAGCTGTAGAACCAGAAATGAGCATCACTGTCGCTCCAGCTGAAATGCCAGCTCAAGTCATGGATAAAGCAACTATCGCTAATTTGATTGAAGCAGTAGCTAAATATCCTAACGGCGTTGTCGCAATGTCAAAAGACTTCGAAGGCACTGTTGAAACATCATCAAACTTGGCTATCGTAAAATTAATTGACGGCCAAATCATGACAGCATCATTACAACGCAGCTTAGTAGATGCAAGCAAAGATGAATTAGCAGCAGAAATGCGCACATTATTAGAAAAATGCGGAGCAAGAGCTGAATCAACAGGTTCATATCCAGGATGGAAACCAAACATCAACTCACCTATCCTCCACACCATGAAGAAAGTCTATGAAGAAAAATACGGCAAGACTCCTAAAATCATGGTTATCCACGCCGGTTTGGAATGTGGTATCTTAGGTTCAAAATATCCTAACTGGGATATGGTTTCTTTCGGACCAACTTTGGTATTCCCTCACTCACCTGACGAAGCTATCAAGATTGACACTGTGCCATTGTTCTGGGAGTTCATGACAGAAACATTGAAAAACGTTCCTGTTAAATAAGACTACAAGTCAACAAGACTACAAGTAGAGACGTATCAATGTTACTTTAAAATAAACACACATTGATGCGTCTCTCTTTTTGTATCCTTTTTTCGTAAAAAATATTAACAAATATATTGATATAAAGGATTACAAAAAAAAGAATTCATCTAACTCATTGTTTTATAAGAAAATAAATATTATTATTTTTTTTCATAAAATATTTTTTCTTTAAGATTTTTTTACTACTTTTGCAACTCAAAATAAAGGGAAAATTAAGAAGAAAAAATACATAAGACAATGAAACGCACATTTCAACCATCAAACAGAAAACGTAGAAACAAACACGGCTTCAGATCAAGAATGTCAACAGCCAATGGTCGTAAAGTTTTAAAAGCACGCCGTGCTAAAGGCAGAAAGAAACTTACAGTTTCTGACGAATATTAATTCTGTTACGCCGTACCTAATAACATTATTTAAGGTTTAAAAAAATCCGGTCTATTTAAGATCGGATTTTTTTATTTTTTATCTTTGCATCTTTGAATTATAGTTCTGACACGAAAATTAAAATCCATGGTAAATATAAAACCTATAATGATGGCGAAAAGAAATATATCATTATCAATTAGTCTGATTCTAATGCTAATTTTTACAAGCTGTTCAACAAGTAATGCTATTCAAAAAGAAATTAGGAACATTATGGAATCCAATGATTATACTTTCGTATATATTGGGACTCATTGGTGTCAAGCTAGCATTAACAATTTCTTCAATAATTATTCTAACATCAACAAATATGATGACAAAATGGGAGTTCTTATCATTTTCTTTGATAAAAACAACAAGATTGCATCCAACGAAAAAATAATGGAGTATTCTCCTATGTTATTTAAATCAAAAGGTCCGATGCTTGACAAAATACGAATGAACAACATATGCGACAATCTACTTAAAGACTACAATCGCGAGTTTAAATCTCCAATATACTTTCTTTGCGACAAAGATGGTGTTATTATAAAGGATAATAGTTTTAGAAAAATCAAAGAATTAATGAATGAATAAAAACGACGATACCCAGAATCCTTAACCAAAAGCCAAAGTTCAACTACCAACAGATTTGTCCTTATCTTCAATTTGCAAAGGCATATCAGGAAACTTAAATGTACTCGCTTTTGTAATGCTCTTATTTAACTCATATCCTATCAAAATCAAGATACAATTGAAATAAATCCAAATCACAAAAATTATCAAACCTCCGATAGAACCATATAAAAGGTTGTATGTTGAGATGTTTGAGATATAGAAATTAAACAATATCGTTCCTACTATAAACATTCCAGCGAACAAAAGTGAACCTGGAGTGAATAGTTTGAACTTCTTGCTCCTCGGATTGCCGAAATGATACAACAGCGACATCGCTATTATCAAGGCAAAGATAATAATAAGCCATCGTATAATGTTAATCAACAGAACCACAAAATCATTATAAAAATGAATCTTTGTGAAGAATATCGGCAATATCCTCTGACCAAATGTGATCAACGCTATTGACACGACAAGCAACAACACAAACATTAGCATCACTAAAATGGAATACACTTGTGTCTTAATGAACGAGACTTGTCCAAATTCGTTGTCTCCCATATTAAATCCTCTGAAAAAAGAACTAACCGCACTCGTGCTGAAATAGAATGCAAGCAAAAGACCTATCGACATGAGACCGCCATGTTGTATCGACATGATTTGATTTATCGTTGAAGCTACACTTTCGTATGTTCCCGGAGGCAAAAACGACTGCAAAGCCTCTAACACATTTTGAGTTATGTCTTGTAATGGAAAATATGGTAGCAATGTAAACAAAAACAAAATTGTCGGGAACAAAGCCAAGAAAACATAAAATGCCACCGCTGCGGCTCTGTCAATAAGATTGACCTGAGTAAAACCTCTTATAAAATAAACCAAGACATCATACAATGGCACTCCACCAAATCCTGGAAATTTCACCAAACGAAGCACCGATTCTAATCGTTTCTTGACAACTAAAAAATATCCCTTAATATCTGCCAGTTTTGTCTTCATTTTCATAACAATTGATAAACCAATATTCCAAGATAATTACCTACGGCATAACCTATGATGCCTACTGTAATTCCTGTGATAATAACATTCTTGTTTTTCATGTTCTCCGCTATCATCGGAACAAACAATGGCGAGTTGATGAGAGCCACCGACGTAATCACCATGGTGTCGGAATCGACTTTAAAAATCTTAGCCAAAATCATCGATAATATCAAAGAACTGAAAATAACAAATGCTATATACATTATTATGTTGATTCCAGACTTATAATCGATCGCTGTAATATCGACCATTGTCGCAACGACGAGACTGAATATCAAAACGAGATACATTCCAGCATCGTAACTCTTTTCCATCTTTCTTACAAAAGGTAAAAATGAAGCTGCTATTGACAATGTCGTCATCGTCAATATAAGAACCAACATATTGTCTATTTTCCCTGAAACGAGAAAACTCACACCCATCCCTACACCTACTATTAATATAGCAAGTCCAAATGCACCTAATGTCTTAGGAAAATGTCTTTTGGTAAAAATATCTGAATATGCTAAACTTTGACTTGTTGTCTTGTTGTCTTGTTGTCTTACTGTCTTGTTGTCTTGTTGTCTTGTTGTCTTGTTGTCTTGTTGTCTTAAAAAAAGTCTAAAGACTTTTATTCCGAACGACATCAGGAAGACAAGATAAACGAAACTGATAATCATATCGAAGGTATGGACGAAGATATAAGTCTCAGCATCGACATCGAGAGCTATTTTAAGACTTGCGAGGTTGGGAGTTCCGCCTGTATAAACACCTATGAGAAGACCCGCAATCTTACTGAAGCCGCTATGCTCATCATTAAATATATAAAATCCTAAAACATCAATAACAATCACCGATACAAGTCCTATGCAAAGAGCGACTATTGCATTTTTTAGTTTCCATTTCTTAAAATTACAGCCAAAGAGAATCATAGGGAACGCGAGAAGTATCATCACACTCGTCAGCGTGTCTTGAATTCCTTTCAACGACTCGCCAAGGCCAAGAGGAAAGACAAAAACATTAGAAACAATAATACCTATAATATATAAAATAAGAATCTCCCCTATCTTGTTCATAACAGAATATTTGCGACAGAGTAAAATTACAAGATAAGGAACGACAAAATAAAATAATAGTGATAAAATCTGAATCATAAAAATATTTTTGCGAAGATAGTAAAAAAGACTACAAGTCAACAAGACAACAAGACAATAAGTTTTTTTTAATAACAAATTAATTCATTAAACAAACTTTCAAAAAAAACAATTATATTTGTTGAAGAAATAATTTAACAGATGGAACATCGCATATCACACGAAGGTATAATTACCGGTATTGACGATAACAACGTACAAATAAAGATTTTATCGAAGAGTGCATGTGCTTCTTGTAATATCAAGGGAGCATGCAACATGTCGGAAATGAAAGAGAAAATCATCAGTGTTCCGCAACCTGAAGATAAAAATTTATCCGTAGGACAAGAAGTTAAAATAAGCATGGGATTAGGTCAGGCAAACAGAGCAGTCATCTTTGCATATGTCATCCCTGTCATAATATTAGTAGGAATGATATTTATTCTCAACGCATTAAAATTCGATGAGGGAATAAACGCATTAATATCCATTGGTTCATTAGTACCATATTATCTTGTTTTATATCTTTTCAGGAATAAATTAAAGCGTAAATTTGAATACGAAATTCATTAAAAAAAATGTAATTCTTTAAAATTAATTGTTATTTTTGCGATAGCTAATGTATGAAAGCATAATGCTATCAACTGACAGCTTAATTAAATATTAAACTTAAAAAACTATTATTGTGAACGACATTTTACTCTATTCTCTCATTGTACTCGGAGTCTTGGGAGGCATTTTAGCGGTTATTCTATACATAGTCGCACAGAAGTTCAAAGTAGAAGAAAATCCATTGATTGACGAAGTTGAATCCAATTTATCAGGAGCCAACTGTGGCGGCTGCGGTTTTGCAGGATGCCGTGCTTTTGCTGAAGCATGCGTCAAGTCTGCTGCCGACAAGAACAGCCTCGCCGGATTGAATTGCACCAGTTCCGATATGTCGAAAGTAGCAGCAGTCTTAGGATTGACAGTAACCGCTGAAGAGCCAAAAATAGCTGTTGTACGTTGCAACGGAACATGTGAGAACGCTCCTAAGAAGACACACTACGAAGGTGCCGACATCTGCGCTTTCGCACACACTCTGTTCGCAGGAGGCAGCGGATGTCCTAACGCATGTTTAGGCTTAGGCGACTGCGTCAAGAAATGCGCTTTCGATGCCATCCACGTTGACCCTGTAAAAGGCATCGCTGTCGTTGACGAAAACAAATGCGTCGGCTGCGGCACTTGTACAAAGGCTTGTCCAAGAGGCATCATCGAGATTCGTCCTAAAGGCAAGAACAACCGCCGTATCTACGTCAGCTGCGTCAACATCGAAAAAGGAGCCATCACCATGAAGAATTGTACCGTAGGATGTATCGGCTGCCAGAAATGTCTCAAAGAATGTCCATTCGAGGCTATTGAGATGCGCGGCACACTCGCATACATCAACCCTGACAAGTGCAAACAATGTCGCAAGTGCGTTGACGTCTGTCCAAGAGGCAGCATCTTAGCGGTGAACTTCCCTCCTCGCAAACCTAAAGTTGAAGTAAAAGAAGAAGTTAATAACGAAAGTAAAGAATAAGCGTATGAATCCAAAGAAAACATTCCCTAAAGGCGGTGTTCATCCTGAAGAAAATAAACTTTCGTCAGACAA
>JAGBVS010000201.1 GCA_017630195.1 Bacteroidales bacterium
CATCTGACTGTTAATCAGGGGGTCTCAGGTTCAAGTCCTGAAGGGGGCGCAAAGAGAGAGATTACAAAGTGTAATTTTTTTATGTTTCATGTTATTAATTGAAGAAGATGGTTGCCGCTCAAGCAATCATTTTCTTTTTTTTGTACCTGGCTAATGGCTAAAGGATTGTTGAATATCTGAATAATTTAAAATTAAAATATATGAAAAGTGTTATTGGTATTGGAAGTGCGTTGGTTGACATTCTGACAAGAATCGACGACGACAACATTCTTAATGAATTAAATCTCCCTAAAGGTTCAATGCAACTTGTTGACGAAAACTCTTCTGCATTGATAGAAAAGAAATTAGAAAAACATGAAAGTTCCAAAGCACCAGGAGGCTCTGCTGCAAACACAATTCACGGATTAGCAAAGTTAGGAATCAAGAGTGGTTTCATCTCATATATCGGAAAAGACGAGACAGGCAGATTCTTCGAAGAATCGATGAATTCTGTAGGAGTAAAACCAATGATGTTCCATTCCGAAACTGCTTCCGGTACAGCACGCACAATCATCTCTAAAGACGGTGAACGCACTTTCGCAACCAACCTCGGAGCATCAGTAGAACTCAATGAGAGCGTAATTACAGACGAATTGTTCAAAGGATGGGATTTCTGTTATGTTGAAGGATACCTTATTGCAAACAGACCACTTTTCAAGAAAGCCATCGAAACAGCTAAAGAAAACGGATGCAAAGTTGTTTTAGACCTTGCAAGCTACAATGTCGTAGAAGCAAATCGTGATTTTCTTAACGAACTTCTTCCACAGATCGACATCATTTTCGCAAATGAAGAAGAAGCCAAGAGCTTGACAATGACAGAAGCTGAAGAATCATTAGAATATATTGCATCAAAAGTCGAGACAGCTATTGTCAAAATCGGAAAGAGAGGCTCTTTAATCAAGAGAGGAGAGGAGAAAGCAACTATAGGATGTAACAAAGTTAATGTTGTTGACACCACGGGAGCTGGCGACATGTATGCAGCGGGCTTTTTATACGGACTTATAGAAGGTTACGATTTAGAAAAATGCGGCATCATCGGAAATCTTTTAGCAGAAAGCATCATTCAGGTTATAGGTGCAAAGATGGATGAAAACCGCTGGAATGATTTTAAAAATGCATTGAGTAATTTATAATATTGGCAACTTATTAAATCCCATTATATTTTTTTCTTATTTATTTAAGAAAATATTGGGATTTTTCAATTGAAATATGTATTTTTGCACTCCAAATTGGGGAATTGCCAATTTATGTTATATCAAAGAATTAATTTATTACAAACATGAAGATATTCCAAACAGAAGACATCAGGAATGTTGCCCTCATTGGCGCAGCTAAATCCGGCAAAACAACGCTTGCTGAAAACATGGTTTTCGAAGGTAAGCTCATCAACAGAAAAGGCACTACAGAAGGTAAAAACACTGTATCAGACTACCGTCCAATCGAAACAGAACGCGGTATCTCTGTTAACGCCAGCTTGTTACATACAATTTACAACGATAAAAAAATCAACATTTTAGATACTCCAGGTTTTAGCGACTTCTCAGGCGACATCGTTGCTTGTTTAACAGCTGCTGACATGGCTGTTTTCACAGTCAACGCACAATCAGGTGTTGAAGCAACATCAGAAAATGCTTGGAAATATGCTACAAAGACAAACAAACCTGTTGTGTTCTTCATGAACCAGTTAGACCACAACAACGCTAACTTTGACGACACAATACACCAATTAAAAGAATATTTCGGCGATAAAGTTACTCCAGTTCAATTCCCAGTTAACTCAGGCGAAGGCTTCAACTCAGTTATCGACCTTATCACAATGAAAATGTTAGTTTTCAAAAACGGTAACGGCGCTGCTGAAGTACAAGACATCCCAGCTAACCTCGCTGACAAAGCTCAAGAATTGCACGAACAACTTATCGAGCAAGCAGCTGCTGGCGACGACAGCCTCATGGAAAAATTCTTCGAAGAAGGCACTCTTTCAGCTGAAGACATGGAAAAAGGTCTCCACCTCGGTATCATCAACCGTGACATGTTCCCAGTATTATGCGGTGCTGCTAAATCAGGTGCTGGCGTAACTCGTCTCCTCGAATTCATCATCAACGCTTGTCCATCTCCAGCTCACGTTCATGCAACAAAAGCTAAAAACGGTACAGAATTCCATAACAGCACAGAAGAAGCTCCAGCTATGTTCTTCTTCAAAATATCTAACGAACAAAACGTTGGTGACGTTGCTATGGCACGTATCTATGGCGGTACAATCGCTGAATCACAAGACCTCGTTAACCCACGTACAGGCAACAAAGAACGTATCTCTCAACTTTTAGTTTCTAATGGTAAAACTCGCGAAAGAGTTGAAAAAGCTTGCGCTGGTGACATCGTTTCAACTATCAAATTGAAAGACGTTCGCGTTAACGACAGCTTAGTAGATGCTAAGATTTCAGATACAGCATTCGAAGGCGTTCCATTCCCAACACCTATCTTCTCAACAGCTATCAAAGCCGTTAACTCACAAGAAGACGAAAAACTCGGCGGTATCCTCGCTGACTTCCACAAAATTGACCCTACAGTCATTACAGCAATGTCTCGTGAGTTAAAACAAAATATCCTCCAATGTCAAGGTGAATATCACCTCAACACTATTAAATGGTATCTCGATAACGTACACAAAATCGCTGTTGAATTTGCAGCTCCTAAAGTTCCTTATCGCGAAACTATCACTAAGACAGCTAACGCTGACTACCGTCACAAGAAACAATCAGGTGGTTCAGGTCAATTCGGTGAAGTACACATGAGATTAGCTCCTTATTATGAAGGCTACACAGATCCATCAGACCTCCAAGTTCGTGGTAAAGATGAATACGATCTCCCATGGGGCGGTAAACTCATCTTCTGCAATTGTATCGTTGGTGGTTCTATCGACGCTCGTTTCATGCCAGCTATCTTGAAAGGTATCAACGAACGTTTAGAAGAAGGTCCTCTTACAGGTTCTTACGCTCGTGACATCATCTGCTACATCTACGATGGTAAGATGCACCCAGTTGACTCAAACGAAATGGCATTTAAGATCGCAGGTCGTATGGCATTCTCAGCAGCATTTAAAAACGCTGGTCCTA
>JAGBVS010000202.1 GCA_017630195.1 Bacteroidales bacterium
AGGATCTGAAGTAACATTGAAATTAGATAACACAGACACACCGGAAAATAAGATAGTTGATATAAGAATTATGTTAAAGGGCAACGATTTGTATGCAAGTAAAGAGAGTAAGAGCTTTGAAGAGTCAACAGATTTGGCAATTGACGCTCTAAAAAAGCAATTAGAGAAGTATAAAGGTAAGTTGGAAGGATAATGTAGGCGTTGATATTCAGGGATTTACATAAAAAATAAAAAAAAGTAGATTTTTTTTTGAGAAAACGTTTGTAGATTCAAGAATTATGATTATTTTTGCAGACCATTTCAAAGGATTACTAGAGAGATGGTCTGCAAAGTTTAAGTTCTTTAAAATAATGAAGCCAAGCCGGCGTAGCTCAGCGGTAGAGCACGTGATTTGTAATCTCGGGGTCGGGGGTCCAAATCCCTCCGCCGGCTCAAGTTTATCAGTGATGATAAATGGGGGAGTCGCATAGTGGCAATTGCAACAGACTGTAAATCTGTCCTCGGATGAGTTCGGTGGTTCGAGTCCACCCTCCCCCACACTAGCGGAAGTAGCTCATTTGGCAGAGCGAAAGCCTTCCAAGCTTTAGGTAGCGGGTTCGAGCCCCGTCTTCCGCTCAAAAGAAAGCCAGCGTAGCTCAGGGGTAGAGCACTTCCTTGGTAAGGAAGGGGTCACGAGTTCAAATCTCGTCGCCGGCTCTTCAGAGGGAATAGAAAATAAGTTATAAAAATATTAACCTTAAGTAAAAAATAAAAGTTATGGCAAAAGAAAAATTTGAAAGGTCAAAACCACACGTCAATATTGGTACAATTGGCCACGTTGACCACGGTAAGACAACTTTAACAGCAGCTATCACATTCCACCTTGCACAAAAAGGTTTATCAGAAGTTAAATCATTCGATTCTATCGATGCTGCTCCAGAAGAAAAAGAAAGAGGTATCACTATTAATACAGCTCACGTAGAATACCAAACAGAAAAACGTCACTATGCACACGTTGACTGTCCTGGTCACGCTGACTACGTTAAGAACATGGTTACTGGTGCTGCTCAAATGGACGGTGCTATCATCGTTGTTGCTGCAACAGACGGTCCTATGCCTCAAACACGTGAACACATCCTCCTCGCACGTCAAGTTGGTGTTCCAAGATTAGTTGTTTTCTTGAACAAATGTGACTTGGTTGACGATCCAGAATTGTTAGACCTCGTTGAAATGGAAGTTAGAGATTTATTATCAACATACGAATTTGATGGCGATAATACTCCAGTTATCCGTGGTTCAGCTCTCGGTGGCTTGAATGATGACCCAACATGGGCTCCTAAACTCGACGAATTAATGGATGCATGTGACACATGGATTCCAGAACCAGAAAGATTAGTTGACAAACCATTCTTGATGCCAATCGAAGACGTTTTCTCAATCACTGGCCGTGGTACAGTTGCTACAGGTCGTATCGAAACAGGTATCATTAAAGTTGGTGATCCAGTTGATATCATCGGTATGGGCGCTGAAAAACTTAAATCAGTTGTTACAGGTGTTGAAATGTTCCGTAAACTTTTGGACGAAGGTGAAGCTGGTGATAACGCAGGTCTCTTACTCCGTGGTATAGACAAAGACGAAATCCGTCGTGGTATGGTTATCGCAAAACCAGGTTCAGTAAAACCTCACAGCCACTTCAAAGGTGAAGTTTACGTTCTTTCAAAAGAAGAAGGTGGTCGTCACACTCCATTTAGAAACAAATATCGTCCTCAATTCTACTTCAGAACAACAGACGTTACAGGCGAAATCTTATTACCAGAAGGTATGGAAATGGTTATGCCAGGTGACCACGTTACAATCGAAGTAAACTTGATCGCTGAAATCGCTATGGACAAAGGTCTCCGTTTCGCTATCCGTGAAGGTGGTAGAACAGTTGGTTCAGGTCAAGTTATTGAACTCCTTGAAGATTGATAATATAAAATACAACGGGTGCTTTAAAAGCACCCCTCACACAGGCATAGCTCAATTGGTAGAGTAGTGGTCTCCAAAACCATTGGTTGAGGGTTCGAGTCCTTCTGCCTGTGCTAATAAATAAAATAGTTCAAACAAAATGAAAAGGTTTATAAACTACGTTAAAGAATGTTATACTGAGTTAGTTGAGAAAGTTTCTTGGCCAACTTGGAAAGAACTCCAAAGTAGTGCAATCGTCGTGTCCATTGCTTCCCTAATAATCGCTTTGGTGGTTTATCTGATGGATAAGTCTTTTGAAACTTTATTAGAAAACTTTTATCGTATTTTCTAATTAAAGGTGTTTGAATAATCAACATTCTAATTACTTTTAATTTCTATTTGTGATGAGTGAACAGAACGAAAAAAAATGGTATGTTATAAGAGCTGTCAGCGGTAAAGAGAAAAAAGTTAAAGAGTATCTTGATGCTGAAATTTCTAGACGTGCTGATTTACAGTCTCTGATTTCACAAGTGCTTATTCCAACAGAGAAAGTATATTCAGTTAGAAACGGAAAAAAGATCAGTAAGGAAAGAAATTACCTTCCTGGTTACGTTTTAGTTGAAGCTGTCTTAACTGGAGAAGTATCTCATGCTATTAAGGATATACCACATGTTTTGGGTTTCCTTGGTACAAAAGGAGAGGCTGATCCTCTTCGTCCATCAGAGGTTTGTCGTATCTTAGGAAAAGTTGATGAACTCACAGAAATGGGTGAAGGTAGTGATTTGTCATTCATAGTAGGCGAAACTGTTTTGGTAAACGACGGACCATTCAGTAGTTTTAGTGGCATTATCGAAGAAGTTAACGATGAGAAGAAAAAACTCAAAGTTATGGTTAAGATATTTGGCCGTAAAACCCCTCTTGAATTAAGCTATTTCCAAGTAAAGAGAGAGTAGTATAGAATCTTGAAAAATTTTGTTTTCATTTAACTTTTATAAAAATTAAAATGAAAGAAGTAAGCGGATTAATTAAACTGCAAATCAAAGGAGGAGCCGCTAATCCTGCACCACCTGTTGGTCCAGCATTGGGTCAAAAAGGTGTTAACATCATGGA
>JAGBVS010000203.1 GCA_017630195.1 Bacteroidales bacterium
GCTTGGATTCAAAAGAAACTTCATAAGACACCTTATATCATTACAGAACATTGGTCGAGGTATTTGCCAGGCAACGACTTCGGCGGATTCTTGAGAAAATTGTTTACTAAGATTGTAGTCCGTAATGCAGAGACCGTCACCACTGTGACAGAGAATCTCGCCATCGCGATGAAGAATCACGAATTGAAAAACGACAAATACGTCGTGCTTCCTAATGTCGTGAATCTCGACATGTTTCATATAAACAAAAAAAACACGGACGCGACAAGTCATGTCCCTACTATAATTCATATCAGCTGTTTTGAAGACAAGTCTAAAAACATCAGCGGACTTTTAGAATCATTGAAGATTATTGACGACAAAGGCATCGACTTTCAATGCAAGCTCATCGGCGAAGGAATGGATTTGAACTTGATGAAAGAAAAAGCCAAAGAATTACAATTAATTAATAAGGTATCATTTACAGGTTTGTTGCAAGGACAAGCATTAGCCGACGAACTTTCATCAGGCGACTTCTTAGTATTATCCAGCAATTATGAAAACATGCCAGTCGTAATTCTTGAAGCATTAGCATCAGGATTGCCTGTCGTGAGCACCAATGTCGGCGGCATAAAAGAAATGATTGACGACACCAAAGGCATTTTAGTCGAGCCAAGAAACAAAGAAGCACTTGCAGAAGCGATGATAAAAATGATAGAGACACATAAAAATTACGATGCCAATTATTTAAGAAACAGCGTCATTGAGAAATACGGATACGAAAGCGTAGGAAGATTTTTATCGAAATTGTATAATAAAGACTAAAGAAATTACCTTTTTTTTGCAAATAAATAATATATTTGCATAAATTTAAAATGTATTATCATGAAAAAGTTACTACTTATCATTTGCATTATGTTTTCAATAACATTAAATGCTCAGACTGATTTCTCTTTCGGTCCAAAAATTGGTTATAAATCAAATTACTACATCCGCAACCTCACCGTCAGTGACCCTTTCATAGCCGATTTTAAAGACATAAGCGACATAACATTAGGCGCATACGGCAGACTTATGTTCGACAAATTTATAATCCAACCTGAGTTAATCTACAACTACATAGCAATTGACGCTTGGCAATGCCTTGGACCGGTTACGATTTTGAAAAACCATTCATTTTCTATACCAGTATATTTTGGATATCAATTCATCAATCGAGACAATTTCAATATTAGAGTCAACGTTGGTCCTGTCGTTAATTTAAATTTTGACAAATATGCTGATAATCTTATACCAGGCGGTTGCGATATTGCTCCAGGAGAGCAATTATTTGATGACAACATGCGTGTTTCCTACAAATATTGGGATTACAATTTTGCCAACCTCGCTGCTGCCTTTAGTCTTGGCGCAGACATCTATAGATTCACAATTGACCTCGGATATAATTTGGGACTTACAAAGGTATTCTATGACGGCATAGTTACTACTGATAAAATTTATCCAAATAACAATATAATTAGACAAAACACATTGACTTTTTCAGTAGGATACAGATTCAGCAAATAAAAAATATTCTATATACAAAAAGAGCTGCCGTCAATTAACAGCAGCTCTTTTTACATTATTCCCTCTCAATCCTCTATTCCCTTTATTCCAAATTCTCTATTATCAACTTAACGAATTCCGTATTAGCGAGATGTCCAGGCTTGAACGCCTTGACGTGACCGAGGATTGGTTTTCCTAACAAAGCCATATCGCCGATTAAATCTAAAAGTTTATGGCGAGCAGGTTCGTTTTCAAAACGTAGAGTTGTATTGTTAAGAATGCCGCCTTCATGAACACCAACCGACTCCATATTAAAGAGTTTCGCAACACGTTGCAGCTCTTCCTCACCGACGAAGCCTTCAACAAAGACGATAGCTGTTGAGAGGTCGCCGCCTTTGATGAGATTATATTTCAACAACATTTCCAATTCGTGGAAGAATACGAAGGTACGGCAAGGAGAAATCTCTTTTTCAAAGTCAGACATATCTTCGAGAATTGCAGTCTGAGGTTTGAGAACCTTTGAGTTATAATCGACGCTCACTTCCATTCTGAAGTCATCGGCTGGAGTTATTATTATTTCTGCGCCAATTTTCTCGTTAATATATTTTACTTCCTTATTAATTCTGAGATATTCACGTTCGGCGTTCTGTTCAACGATGCCTGCCGATTTAAGAGTCTCAATCATATTCTTTGCGCTTCCATCTTGAATTGGAGGCTCTTCGCAATTTATATCGATGAGGATGTTATCGATGCCTGCGCCGCGTACTGAAGCGAGAATATGTTCGACGGTATAAACACGAGCTCCGTTTTGAGCTATTGTCGTTCCGCGTGAAGTATCGACCACGTTTTCCACTCTTGCTTCAACGATTGGCTGTCCTTCAATATCAACTCTTCTGAATTTTATTCCGTGATGTTCAGGAGCCGGATTAAAAGTAAGAGTACCTTTTTGTCCGGTATGAAGGCCTGTTCCGCTAATACTGACTGATTGTTTTATGGTTTGTTGTTTCATTGTTGTTTTTCGTTTAATTTCTTCTCGAGTTCCTCGACACGTTTCACTAATTTCTCAAGATTTTTCGCATGAACAGACATTCTCAAAAAATCCTTGACTTTCATAGCAGGAGCACCCATCAGTTCTTCGCCTTCTTTTCTAACATTGCCGAGCACGCCAGATTGAGCGCCTATTTTTGTTCTGTCGGCAATGTTGATATGACCAGCAAAACCGACTTGACCACCTATAACGCAATTAGCGCCAAGTTTAGTAGATCCGCTAATTCCAGTCTGAGCTGCAATTGCAGTATTCTTTCCAAGTTCGACATTATGAGCAACCTGGATAAGATTATCAAGTTTCACTCCGTCTTGTATTCTTGTCGAACCCATTGTAGCACAATCGACACAAGTATTAGCGCCGATTTCCACATTATCACCTAAGACCACATTACCTATCTGAGGAATTTTTTTGTATGAACCATCTTCTTGCGGAGCGAAGCCGAAGCCGTCGGCACCAATCACGCAACCAGAGTGTAAGATACACGATTTACCAACGACGGTCTGAGCGTAAAGTTTAGCTCCAGCGTAAATCACAGTGTCATCACCTATAACGACATCATCGCCAATGTAAGTCTGAGGATAAATCTTCACTCTGTCGCCGATTTTCACTCTGTCGCCGATGAAAGCGAACTCGCCGATATATACGTCATCGCCGTAAGAAGCGTCTTTGGAAATAAATGACAGAGAAGAGACACCTGTTTTAGATTGAATGAATTGCTGGTAAAGTCCGAGCAATTGAGCGAAAGCTGCGTATGCGTCAGGCACTCTGATAAGAGTAGCTGTCACTTGGCCTTGAAGTTCAAAATCGTTATTGACAAGAACTATTGATGATTGTGTTGTGTAAAGATATTGAGAATATTTTGGGTTGGCGAGAAAGCTCAACATACCAGGAGCGCCCTCTTCTATTTTCGCCACATTATATACTTTAACTTCTGGATCGCCCTCAACTGTTCCTGACAGGAAAGTTGCTATTTGTATTGCAGAAAATTCCATAACTTTCATTATAACGAGTTAAATTCTTTCTTGATATTTACGACAGCTTTTTCAGCCATAGGATTTTCGAACGAGGCTAACTGTTGTGCTATAAGCGCCACATCAGCGTCTGGATTATCTCCAAACACAGCATTCAAATTCTGAAGAACCTCTTCCTTAGCCAATACGATGAGTTGCCATGTCGTTTCAGACACATAAAGACGTTGTGCCAAATTATGTTCAAATTCATCCTGAACATTTTGCAGAAGCGCAAATTGAAAATCGTTTCTTGAAATACCTGGATAAAAAACACGTTTTATCAAAACAGGAAACTGAATACGTTCAATATAAAGAATCAATCTTTCACAAGCCTGTATTCTCAATGGAACCGTCAATTTATATGAAACGACTCTTATATTATCATCCCCTTTTTCATTCGGGACATAAATCTCTTTTTCCTGCGATTTTGTTTTACCAAAAAACATGAAATAACCTAATATTAACAAAGCTATTATACAGCCGATGCTTATTAATGTTCCTATTTCCATAGACCAATTTTTTGTTGCAAATATACGCAAAAACATTTTATTAATTTTAAAAAAATATGTGTTCCAATTGCAAAAAAATAGTACCTTTGTAACTCGAATTTAAGTAGTTTTTTAACACAAATTTAATACAAACAAAAATGGGAAACATCATTTTATCACAAAGAGTCAACAACATGGCTGAATCAGCTACATTGAAAATGACTCAATTAAGCCGTGAATTAAAAGCTCAAGGTATCGACGTTATTTCATTAAGCATTGGCGAACCTGACTTCAACACTCCAGTTGCAGCAAAACAAGCAGGTATCGACGCTATCAACAATAATGACACACACTATCCTCCAGTACCAGGAACACCAGCATTGCGCAAAGCTATCGCTGAAAAATTAAAACGCGACAACGGCCTCGACTATACAGACGCTGACATCATCGTTTCTAACGGAGCAAAACAAGCTATCACAAACGTATTCATGGCTATCGTTGACAAAGGTGATGAAGTCATCATCCCTGCTCCTTTCTGGGTATCATATCCTGAAATGGTCAAATTAGCTGACGGTACCCCTGTCTTCATCAACACAACAGCTGAACAAAACTTCAAAATCACAGCTGAACAATTAGAAGCAGCTATCACTCCTAAAACAAAAGCTTTCATCTTCAGCACACCATGTAATCCTTCTGGTTCTGTCTATACAAAAGAAGAATTAGCTTCTTTGGCTGAAGTTTTCAAAAAATATCCTAACATCATCATCTTGTCTGACGAAATCTATGAATTCATCCAATACGAACAAAAACACGAAAGCATGGGTCAATTCACAGAATTGAAAGACAGACTCGTCATCATCAACGGTGTAGCTAAAGGTTATGCTATGACAGGCTGGCGTATAGGTTACATCGCAGCTCCTAAAGCTATCGTTTCTGCATGTAACAAAATCCAAGGCCAATACACATCAGGTATCTGTACAATCGCTCAAGCAGCTTCTTTAGAAGCTATGAAAATGTCTCCTGAAAACTCAGAAGAAATCCAAACTATGCTCAAGGCTTTCAGAAACCGCCGCGACATGTTCTTCGAACTCTTAAGCGAAATCCCTGGCATTAAGTTAAGCAAACCTGCTGGCGCTTTCTACATGTTCCCTGAAATCAAATCATACTTCGGCAAAACTGACGGCGAAACAACAATCAACAACAGCGACGACCTCTGCTTGTACTTATTAGACAAAGCTCACGTTGCTTGCGTTGGTGGCGAAGCTTTCGGTAACGGCGAATGTATCCGCCTCTCTTACGCTACATCAGAAGACAAACTCCGCGATGCAGCAGCAAGAATTAAAGAAGCTTTAAGCAAACTTAAATAAGACTATAAGCTGATAAGTCTATGAGTCTATAAGTTTTTTCAACTTATGGCCTTATAGACTTATTGTCTTATTGACCAATTGACTAATTGACTAAAAAAAATGAAATCCCTATTCGATTCTTTTAACGAAAAAAAAATCATGATTGTCGGTGACGTCATGCTCGACATATACATGAAAGGTAAAGTTGAAAGAATTTCCCCTGAAGCTCCAGTGCCTATCGTTTCAGTAACAGAAACGTTCTCCCGTTTGGGCGGAGCAGCTAACGTAGCACAAAACCTTAAATCATTAGGAACAAAACCTATATTATGCTCAATCATCGGAAACGATGAAAAAGCTAACGAATTGCTTAGACTGATGCATGAACAAAACATGATCACATCAGGAATAGTGAAAAGCAACGAAAGAATAACAACAAGAAAAGTCAGAATCATCAGCAACAACGCTCAAATGCTCCGCGTTGACACTGAAGACACTTTCGACCTTACTAAAACAGAACACAATTTATTGATGAATGAAATAAAAAACATCATCAATAATAAAAATATAGACGGCATAATTTTACAAGATTACAACAAAGGTGTCTTGACTGAAGACATCATCAAAGAAGTAATCGCTTTAGCAAACGAAAAAAACATTCCGGTAGGCGTTGACCCAAAAAAGAAAAATTTTTTAGCCTACAAAAACGTCACATTCTTCAAACCTAATTTAAAGGAATTAAGAGATGGCATCGGAATCCCTTCAAAAGAAGAAAGCATCGACGACATCATAAAAGCCGTAGATTCTTTACAAGAAAAACTAAATTGCAGATATTTGATGACAACTTTATCAGAACGCGGCGTCTTAATTAAGGATTATGAAACAAACATCTGCCATCACATTCCAGCTCACCTTAGAAAGATAGCCGACGTATCGGGCGCCGGCGACACTGTTTTAAGCGTAGCGATGTTATGCCTCGTATGCAAACAAAACGCCTATAACATAGCAGCTCTGTCAAACCTCGCCGGCGGTCTCGTCTGCGAAGAATTAGGAGTTGTACCTATTAATAAAGATAGACTGAAAGAAGAAAGTAAAAAAATATATTCGTAATAATAAACATCTTTATTCGTTATATTCTTATGAAAAAAGAAACTGTTAATAAATTTTTAATCTGCATCTGTTTTATTATATGCATGATACCTAATGCTTTGAACGCACAAAGCAAAAAACCATTAAACATGCCATTGTATGACGAAGAACCATACCATTTTGGACTAACCATAGGTTATAACCAAATGATGTTTTCCATGAATTATAAAGATGGCTACCAGAATATCACCCATAAGCCAAGCGAACTGCCTGATAATATTCCAGGAATTAGCGACATATACACATCATCCGATTTTAAGGTTTACGACATCAATACCCAAATAGGACATGGATTTACGGTCGGTATTGTCGGAAACCTTCGTCTTGCAAGACATTTCGATTTTCGTTTCACACCATCACTTAGTTTCGGAAACAGACATATCACATACACACTCATATCGTTGCAAGAAGACCCTATCGAAGGTGTTACAAACGAAAAGAACTTTCCGGATGTTATTAAATCTGATACACATTCCACTTTCGTCGAACTTCCTTTACATATAAAATACAAATCTAAAAGAAATTACAATTCTGCCGCATATATCTTAGCCGGCGTCAACCCCAAAATAGACTGGGCCGGAAAAAATAAAGGATACAACAAAGATACAGGAAATCCTATAGAACTCAACGTTAAACGCCTCGACATCGCCGCCGAAATAGGAGCAGGCTTTGATTTCTACACCGGATATTTCAAACTCGGCATAGAATTAAAGATGAGTTATGGTCTTTTAGACATAGCCAAAGACAAGGATTCCATGTTTTCAAGCAGCTTTGATAAACTAAGAAATAAAGGCTTCCAATTATCATTTACATTCGAATAATTTACATTTTGTGATATTTTATCTCTAAAACACGCTAAAATATCATTAAAAATATAGAAATAAAGTAGAAAAACAGATTTTTCTACTTTATTTATTTTATACAAACATCTAATTATCAATAGATTAAAAAATATTTTAAAAAAAATTCATTTTTTTGTTGCACGGAATTAAATTTTGTGTACTTTTGCAATCACAAAACACGGCGGTCTCTTCGTCTAGTCTGGTCAGGACGTCAGGTTTTCATCCTGGTAACAGGGGTTCAAATCCCCTAGAGACTACAAAAAGTTCTCCACTACTTTAAAAGGTGGCATTTAATGGGCGGTCTCTTCGTCTAGTCTGGTCAGGACGTCAGGTTTTCATCCTGGTAACAGGGGTTCAAATCCCCTAGAGACTACAAATAAAAATCACAGAGCCACTTACAAATTGCAGGTGGCTTTTTTAGTGCTTATGGTAAATATATTTTTATCAATAAAACACATTCTTTCTAAAAAGAGATTATTTTCTCTTTCAATTCTCCTATTTACTTTATTACTCAACTCGCCAGACATCAAGTCGCAAGAGATATTGTTCGGTTTTACAGGCGGCCTGAACATGAATACCATCTCTACAAAAAGCGACGACGGCGGACTTAAAATGGGAGTCAACATCGGAGGCCTGACACAATATAAAATAGACCAAAACAAAAGCGTCATAGCTAACCTTAAATTCTCTACAAAAGGACAGCAGTTCTCCAAAATACAAGACAATCAAAACGAACACTTTAAAATTTATCACACCACTACTCTTTACTATATAGATATTCCTGTCTTGTTTAAATATCAATATAAAGACATCATCGGCTTAGAGGCCGGACCATCGTTAAACTTCTGCCTCGGAGGAAAAGACAAATCTCAGATAGGCAACGAACCTTGGTCTGTAAGAAAATTTGAGAAAGAATTATATAACCCATTAGAATTCGGACTCGTCCTCGGAGTCTTTACCAACGACCTCGGACAAAGTTCTTTCAACAACATATTCATAGAATTAAATTGTTTCCTCGGACTAACTAATATATTTAAAAAATATGACCGCAACACAAATAGCGGTGTATTCGTAAATATTGTATATATAATCGAACATCCTTTAAAAAACAAACAATGACTCAAACAAGGCCAAACTTACAAATCATTATCGGGAACCAATACAACCCGTATATCAATTTAGCTGTAGAAAGTAACTTACTTGACGATTATCTTCCTAACACTGTTACAATGTTCCTCTGGAAAAACAGCAAAACCGTTGTCATTGGAACAAACCAGAATCCATATAGCGAATGTGAAGTAGAAGCTCTTTTAAACGATGGCGGACACGTCTCCAGAAGAAGAACAGGAGGTGGAGCCGTCTATCACGACCTCGGAAACCTCAACTTCTCATTCGTCGCCGACAAAGAAATTTACGATGTAAAAAAACAAATGCAAGTCATTCAAAAGGCTCTTTTGAATTTCAACTTGACGACAGAAGTGAGCGGAAGAAACGACATCACATACGAAGGTCGTAAATTCTCCGGCAACGCTTTCGCCAAGACTCAATATCAAGGACTACACCACGGAACAATTCTGATAAAGACCGATGGCGAACGATTACAAAAATTTCTCAAAGTAAAACCTGCCAAATTACATAAACACGGCGTAAAATCAGTCGCCAGCAGAGTGATTAACCTTTCCGAAGTTGCAGACATAACATCCGACAACATAATCCCTCATCTCATCAGAGCCTTTGAAGAAGTCTATGACAATAAAGCGAAAGTCATCGAATTCGATTCATTACTCACTGAAAAAACAATGAATCTGAGCAGACACATCGGCAGCAATGAATATCTTTTCGGAAAATGGAAAGAATTCAGCACAAAGAAAAGCGAGACTTTCGACTGGGGTAGTGTTGACATCGACCTCAATATAGACGAAGAAATCGGAATCATTAAAGACATCAACATTGCCTCCGACAGTTTAGAACCAGCCGCCATCAACGCAGCAATGGAATTGTTAAAAGGAGCTAATATCAAAGAAACTCCAGCCATCCCTTCTGACAACAAAATCATAAGCGACATTATAGGATTGGTTTATTAGGATTTTAGGGATTAGAGGGACTATAGGGATTAGAGGGACTATAGGGATTAGAGGGATTAGAGGGATTAGAGGGATTAGAGGGACTATAGGGATTAGAGGGATTAGAGGTGCTGAGGGGAATAAAATGACTGTTAAAATTTGAACTAAGACTAAAAGTAAAAAAGATACGAGCAGATACGTGTCGATACGTAGAGTTTTTTAAATCCTTAGCTGTAGTCTTGTGGTCTTGTAGTCTTTTTTTCTTATCTTTGCAAACTTAAATTTTAAATTCAAAAACAGATGAAATACTTCCTGCTTCCATTGGGATGCCAAATGAATCAAAGTGACACCGAACGTGTTAGAACAGTCTTACATAATATGGGCTTTACGCCTACCGAGAACGAAGAAGAAGCAACATTATTAGGAATCATTGCTTGTTCAGTCCGTCAGAAAGGCATCGACAAGGTTTACACTCGCATCAAGAAATGGAACAAACAAAGAGAACAAAAAAATTGTATCACTTTCGTATCAGGATGTATCCTTCCTGCTGACAGGGAGCGCTTCTTAAAACTTTTCGATTTAGTGTTCACAATGAACGACTTGCCTGAACTTCCAGACATGATTCGTCAATATGGAATCACTATTCCTACAAAACCACAGATAACTGACAACGGCCAACAGCCAATAGTAAATATCCAAAGACCATTAGTACCGCTTTTCAGCAAAAAAGACAAGATAAATCCTTCTGCCAATATGGACAGATTCTGGGTTATCGAACCTGATCACATCTCAGATTTCGAAGCTTTCATTCCAATCCAAAACGGATGCAACAAATTCTGTACATACTGCGCCGTTCCTTACACAAGAGGTCGCGAGGTATCTCGTAAGTCAGAAGAAATCTTGGCAGAACTTAAAGAGTTAGTGCAAAAAGATTATAAATTAATAACACTGCTCGGTCAAAACGTCAATTCTTACGGTTTGGACAAGAAAGGCGAGGAAATCAATTTCGCTGAATTGTTACGCAGAATCGGCGAATACGGCAACAGCGTAGATAAAGAATTCTGGGTTTACTTCACCTCACCTCACCCACGCGACATGAGCGACGAGGTTATTGAAGTTATTTCTCAATATAAATGTTTAGCAAAACAGATTCACCTTCCAATACAATCTGGCGACAACGCCATGTTGGACAGAATGAATCGTAAACATACCATCGACGACTATCGTCATATCATTCATACAATTAGAACTGTCATTCCTGAAGCGACAATCTTCACAGACATCATCGTTGGTTTCACTGGTGAGACAGAAGAAGAATTTGAGAACTCAAGAAAAGCCATGGAGGAATTCAAATATAACATGGCTTACATTGCACAATACAGCGTACGCCCTGGAGCAGTAGCATCAACATGGGCCGACGACGTTCCTAAAGAAACAAAGAAAAAACGTTACCACATCCTCACCGACGAACTGATGAAACATTCATTAGTCTATAATCAAGGACTTATAGGAAAGACATTGAAAGTCATCGTCAACGGATTCGACAGAAACAAAGCATATCTGACAGGTTACACCGAAGGAAAGATTGTGATACGTTTCAAATCTAACGACAGGAATCTTATTGGTAAGATTGTTAAAGTCGAGGTAACATCAGCAACACCATTGTCAATTGAAGGTAATCTCGTTACAGAATGAAGATAGCATTTAAGACATTAGGTTGCAGAGTAAATCTTTATGAGACAGATGCTTTGGCATCACGTTTCAAAGAAGCAGGTTATGATATAGTAGAGACTAACAAAGACGCTGACGTCTTTGTAGTCAACACTTGTACCGTCACAAACCAAAGCGACCAGAAATGTCGCCAGGCGCTCCATCAAATCAGAAGAGAACACCCTAACAGCCTTATAGTTGCAACCGGATGCATGGTAAACCATAGGAAAAACGAATTGCTGGAAAACAAGACTGTAGATTATGCCATTGATAATGAAAGGAAATATGCTCTTTTCAACATCATCGACAAGCACTTCAAAGGCGAAATACTCGACCCTGAAGGTTTAGACATCGACCTTTTCGGATACCAGCCAGCATTCGACACATTCCACACAAGAAGTCTGATAAAAATCCACGACGGATGCAACAACTTCTGCTCTTACTGCTTGATTCCTATGGTTAGAGGCAGAGCAACAAGCCGCAACGACAAAGACATATACGACAATATCCGCAAAGTTGTTGATTATGGTTTCAAGGAAATTGTTCTGACCGGTGTCAATATGGGACGCTATCAATATCAAAACGTTAACTTCGAGAATTTGATTGAGAACATCCTAAAGATTGATGGTGACTTCAGATTAAGAATATCCTCCATCGAGCCAGACAATTTCAGCGACAAATTTTTAAGTCTTTTTGAAAATGACAAGCTTGCACCTCACATGCACATCTGTCTTCAAAGCGGAGCTGAAAACACATTAAAAGCGATGAACCGCCATTACACAGCGACAGACTTCAGAAAAATGTGTGACAGAATAAAAACTGTAATTCCCGACTTCAACATCACCACCGATCTAATTGTCGGATTCCCAGGTGAGACAGAAGAAGACTTTTTAGAAAGCGCAGAAATGTGCAAAGCAATAGGTTTCAGCCATATACATACTTTTAAATATTCAATAAGAAATGGAACAAAAGCTGCAAAAATGCCAAATCAGGTTCCTGACAAAATAAAGACTGAACGCAGCGCTATCATTAGACAAATATCTGCCGAAAACAAAAAGAGATATTTTGAACAAATGCTCGGAAAAAGTCAAAAAATGCTTATTGAACGCATAAGCTCAGACGGTATAGCTCAAGGATATGGCGAAAATTATATCCCAATGAGACTCAAAAATAAAGATTTACAAAAAAACACCTTCGTTAATGTTATCGCAGATAGCATAATAGAAAAAGGCGACAACTCGGAAGTGCGTGCAATTCAGCAAATTAGACAATGAAAAACTATTTTCAAAAAAAAGAAAAAAAATTCATTAAAAAATGTAATTTGTAACGATAATTTAAGTAATTTTGCACCCCGAATATTGGTATAGAATTCATAAAAAA
>JAGBVS010000204.1 GCA_017630195.1 Bacteroidales bacterium
AAAGATCTATAAAGCACATTTTACCATATACAATTAACCATTAAAAATTTGTGCAAATTGCCTATAGACAAACCATAAAAAATATGCTACAATAAAAGCATACAGACAAGTATCATCAACATCCTATACCTCTGTTGTTGACAACTATCCGTATGCCCATATTAAAGCGTATCACTGTGTATCCACATACGCCAATCTATTAAAACTTGTTGTTGACAACAAACTTTATAGCTAAGGTACAATAACCTATAATTACAGTTGTTGACAACTATAAGTAAAGCAGTGCGTGACATCCGGAGTCCCACAATATGGGTACCCTAAAATTAAGTAGGTATAAATAAAGCCCAAAATACTATAACTCTATTATGTAAACAATTTCGCTGATTGAGAACAATCCGTAGGAACACGTTACGTCCAAAAATTATAATTCATATTCCATCAGTAAAGATGTAAAAATCAGGATTTTATATTATTCATAACAACATCAGTTGTTAACAACTTGAAATGATATATAGTTATTAACAACAAACCAACGAACAATAGAGCTTAAGTAAAGTTGTTTACAAACATAAGAAAATAAGAACCTTTTATGTTGGCTCGAAACAACGTACAATCGTGTTGTTGACAACTCAACTTCACAACAGAAAGGACAATCGCTATGGCACTCAATAAAAAATCTTTAGGTACACTTTTACTTCAGAAGAATAAGGGAGCAAATGAAGTTCTCGAAGGCAAAGAATTCACACTCGATGAATTTGCAATTGTAAACGAAAACTCAGAAGAAGAAGAAATGATCTGCTTTACAGTAAAAGAAATTGAAGACACATACTTCTGGTCTTCAACTCTCCTTTTCGACTTCCTTAAGGATAATGTTGAAAACGGTATCTGGAGTGATGAAACTCTCGCTTATCACTTCTCAGATGAAGATGTGGTAACAATAAAGTATGAGGGAAAAGTACAGCTTAAGAACGATCCAACAAAATCATGTAACGTTTGGAAAGTTTTCTGTTAATCTCTCAAGTTGTTGACAACTACTCATTCTGTTCTGCAACCAGTCTTCCGAGTAGTTGTTGACAACAAATAATTTTGAAAGAGGTACACAATGGCACGACATAAGAGAAATATATGTAAATCAGATTTTTCTCCAGTATTTAGACATTTTGTAAACGTCTTAATTAATCGTGTAGTTGTTGACAACTTACCTGAAGAAATTGACTCAAAGTTTCTTCTTTATCATGTCTTACTTTATGGTCGTGTTTTGTTCTTTAAATCCAATGGAAAGTATCACGTAATGTGGTTCTCTGGAAAAGGACATCTCAATGAATATTACATTCAGAAAGATTTCTTAATCGTAAATCCATGGGCAAAAGAAACAAACGGAGATTATGAGGAAAACAAAACTGCTTGTATTCTCTATAGCGATATAAACGCATACATAGAAAATGCTGATGTAGGTTTGTATGACATAGTAGAAGAATACTCAGAAATCATTAATCAGATTGACAAGTCAATAAAAGCCTTGGCAAAGAACTCAAAAGTTATCGCATTTCTCACTGGTTCAACAACTTCTTTCGTACATTCAGCAAAACAGGTCATTAATCGACTCCTCGATAGTGACGAATGTATTGGTGTAATGGAAGAATCACTTGTTGACAACATCAAAGTAAATCCTATTTCCGAGAAAATGGATTATAAATTCAGCGAGTTAATTAAAGCACGTCAGTATTATATATCCGATTTCTATCAGAAAATAGGCATTTCTGCAAATATGAACATGAAAGCTGAACGTCTTACAGATAACGAGTCACAGCTTATAGACTCTGTTTCAGACATTGACTTTGAACACATTATCGATAACCTTAATTTCTCTGTCGAAAAAATCAATTCATTATTCGGTTTGAACATCTCATTCCGTCTTAATGAAAATGAACAAGTTGTTGACAACACAAATGATATGGAGGATGAAGAAAATGAACAAGACACCGGAACCAATGACGTTAGAGATGATAGAGAAGGAACTCAGACTCCTGATGGCGAACCTTCAGTATCAGGAACAGAGAGACTTTCCGATAGCTCACTCGAACGCAGCACAGGCACAGAAGATAATAATGTGGATCCAGAGATACAAGGAAACACAGACACAGACACCGAAGAGAACAACGAGGAAGTCAACAACGGAGTAAATGTTGAAATAAACATTGACACAGAAACAGCAGAAGTTTCATCTGAAGAAGTTGTTGACAACAAAGAAGATGAAGAGGAGAGTGATGAAGATGTATCTTCCACCAAGAGAACCGATACTTGAATTACAACCACAGATAATTCATACAGTTAACTATGATAATCCAGCTGAAGTTCCCGGTTCAATAAATACATTATTCTCCGGCATAACTCTACCTACAGGCTTCGGTACACCAACTGATTTTTGGAAGTTTTTTGAAGATAAATATGGTATACATTATCTTCTTCCAGAGTACACCATTTATACTAATGTACCATGGTGGGATATGCAAAACCATTACCAACCGTCAAATCCAAAAATAAATGGTGCGTTATCTTCAGTTTTCTTAGCCAATGATGCAAAGTACAATCGCTTACTTTCTTCTCTCAATACTAAGTATGATGTACTTGCACCTTATAACATCGGAGAAGAACATTCAACAGGTTCAAAACAATCTGATTATAATACAGACTATAAACAGCGTACTGATGAATCTTTTGAAACTTCAATGGATGACACAACTCAACAGCCAAAAGCAAAGGAAGTTATCGGTTCACACAAAGATGTATTTTCATTTAATAATAATGTTTCTACAACATTCAATGGCGATACATTTGAAGCTAATTCATCTTCTACAGAACACACAAAAGACAGCCGCATAGGTAATATCGGCAATCACTCATTTGCTGAACTTATCGAAAAAGAGATTAAACTCGCACGTTACAACCTATGGGACATTGTATGTAATGACATTATCGACATGATATGTTATAAATTATTTGCAACGAGTTGTTAACAACTCAGAAAGGACGGATATTATGGAATATAAACAGATAGGACAGATTCTCAATACAGTATTTGATGACGTAATCGGTGAAACTGAACAGACAGTAGCTGAAGATCTCAGCAACATCGTTGAAGTAGGTCATACAATCACTTCTTCATCACAGTGGGGCAATCAGTTTGAAAACTATGTTAAGAAACTTATCGACAGAGTTGGTAAAGTAATTTTCAGACAGAATGACCTTAACCTCATGCATCTCCCAATCTTTAAAGACTCTTGGGAGTTCGGCTCAATAGCTGAAAAGATTCGTGTTGAAGCACCACCAACAAAGGAAGACCAGACATTTGAACTTTGGGACATAGCATCCTACGACCCAAGTGATATTTTCACACCAGTACTTCCTGAAGTATCAGCAAAGTTCTTCAATAATAGCACAACATTTGCTATTAAAATCACAATTCCAAAGCGTCAGCTCAAGTCAGCATTTACATCTGCATCTGAAATGTCACGTTTCATTTCACTCATTGAAAACAGCATTCAGCAGAAACTGGCAATTGACCTGCTTTCACTTGAATACCGTACTGAAGCAAATCTTATTGCCGAAAAGTTCCTCAGCGGTAATAATCACTCTCTTGTAAACCTCCTTTATGAATGGCTCAGAGATGTACCGGGTGCAGCTGCTGCATATGGTAATTATACAAAACCTGAAGATGTTCTCACAGATCCTTTCTTCCTCCGTTATGCTAATATGCGTATCGGTATGTATCGTGATTTCATCAAGAAACCATCTGTACTTTACGCTGACGGTGGTTATATAAACACAACATCTGACAAACAGCAGACACTTCTTCTCCTTACAGACTTTGATAAGGCACTTGACACATGGCTCTATTCAATGAACCGTCACAATGACTTTGTTGAACTTGATGGTTATACTTCAGTACCATACTGGATGAGTGGTGGTGAAACAGATGAATATTCAAAGCGTTCAACAATTCACGCAATTCCTGCATCACAGGGACATCAGACAGCTACACCAGACACACGTATTGTTGTTAAAATGTCCAATATCCTCGGTGTACTTCATGATGAAAGAGCGTCAGCTATTACATGTGAACATAAGGATGTTGAGTCCATCAATGTACCAAACAACCGTACAATCAACTACTGGTATTTTGCTGATGCTAATTACATCAATGATACTGATGAAAACGTTGTTGTCTTCTATCTTAGTGAATACTATGCAATTGGTTCATTTGAAGATGAAGCTGCATTTATCGCTGCAACTGGTTCAACAGACTGGGCAACAGATGGTAGCAAATACTATCAGTTTGTTGGCGGTGACACACAGTATTCAGCATACACTGGTTCAGAAACATTCCCTGCAGACACACCACTCTATGCAAACATTGCAAACATGTAAAAGAAATCTTCGTAGAATTAGGAGTTGTTGACAACTCAATTCTCCCTACCTATTTGGCTCAACATTTACCCCCATAAGTGTTGAGCCAAAGTTGTTAACAACAAAGTTTTAATCGTTTCACGTTTCACGTTTCACGTTATGACGCGGCGTGCAATGCGGAAAACGGAAAGGAGTTAATGGTTATGGGTATAAAGGTTAAGTTTGGTACATATACATGTGAGAATAACGAACTGGATAAAACAGATTGGTTGACTATGGATGAACAGTATACCAGTTGCCAGTTAGTTAATACAGATATATTAAACCCTATACTTAAGGTTGATAGTGGAAAGGTTAGTAGTACGTATGTTGAAATTGATGACTTCAGTAGGTTCTATTTTGTGGAGAGTGTTGAAAGTATCGCTGGAGGTCATTGTCTTCTTCATTGTCATGTGGATGTTCTTCATACTTATAGGAATGGAATAGGGAATTTAGAATGTTTGGTTACAAGGAATGAGGATAAAAGTAAGCAAGCAAAAGAGTTAGTTGATAGCAGTATGGTTATTGACAAAGTAAGGGGATTTAGGAACAGAGGTTTTGGTGACAGTTTGATAACTAATGAGGTTTGTTATGTTATCGGATTAATATAAGAAAGGAGTTGTTGACAACATGGCTATTGCTACAGATATAACTGTTGATATTGTCATAAATGATGTCAAAGTTGATGAGTATGAATTATCAGATACACTTGATAATTATACTATTGATGAAATTTTTAATAATGGATACTGTGGTGCATTTAATCCTGCCAAAAGAAATAATTTTGAAAGAACTACTGATTATGGATGGAATGTAGGATTTGATGAAATTAACGGTACATTTAGATATCCTTTTACAACACAGGCAACAGGTGGTACTTATAACTGGATGACCGGTGATACTGGCTATAATTCACCGGACGGATTATATAGTTGTGTTGTTTGGTTACAGAAAGAAAGTGTCGGTAGTCCTGCATATGTTATCAATTCAGATAATATTTCAGATTATCGTATAGTAACTAAATGGAATATTAATAAGTTTGTATATGTTCTACCGTCATTATATACCAATTTTGCACAAGTCGCAAGTGACACGTGGACAGAACAGAAATCTTACCCTACTGCTTATTATGCTCCTGGAAGAGGTTCAATGACTTATCATACTAATCGTGGTGAAGAGGATGATGAAACAGCTGTTATAGCGATATATCCATATCTTCTTTTCGATTTTAATGGTAAAATATATTTTCATGCAATAGACCAAGATATGGACTATAACATGTATTTTTCAACAGCTATAAACTTAGGCGGAACTCCTGCTGAATTTGCAGGAAGTACTGCATCAAGTTTTGATAAAACTACATCTATAGGAACTTCATATAATTCAAATTATCAAGCACCTGTAGCACAAACATCAGGTTATGGTGCAGATTTTCAGCTTAGCGGATATCCTGGTAATAATCGTGGTACTTTTCAGTGGCAAGGACCTGGTGGTTATACCCGCTGGTATCAGATAAGTGGAGAAGATGAACAGAATTATATATGCGGATGGGATCATTCAGGTTATTCATATCAGGGTGGATATATAAGAATACGCTGGCTTTTCAGTAAACTACATGATAGTCTTTTATTTTTCGCAAATTCAGGTGTATATTTTCAAGCTGATAAAATTTATAAACCAGTTATTAATGATAGTATTGTAACAGACTATACAGATGATTTAACAACAGTTTCTGATATTGATGACTGGGACGGTAGTACATATCATGATGTTCCTATAACACCTCCTGAACCTCCTGAACCACCAAGTGAAGATGCTGAACCTGAAACATTTGGTTGGGGTGGTAATGAAGTAGCCGGTATGGTTAGATATTATTTACTGTCACAAACTGAAATGGAAGAATTGCAAACATTTATGAGTGATGCAAGTTGGAGAATGGATTACCGTAATTGTATTATAGGTATGTATGTTGTACCTAATGGTGGTTTATTTTTTGATGCCATTGAACCTACAACTTTAAAGTTTAGGATAGGTCTTAATGAAGCAGAGGGTGTAATTCCACAAGACCAAGAATTAGATACTGGTATTAGTTGTTTGAGAATATCAGGTGTTGTCAACAACGAAAGTGCTGTAATTGAATTGCCAAGAATGAATGGAAACTTTCTTGACTTTGAACCGTATTCAAAATATATGGTTTATGTTCCGTTTTGTGGAGTTATTCCATTGCCCGATTATGTTGCAGGAAAAGAGATAAAGGTAACAATTTTTCCGGATGTCCCAACGTGCACATGTACAGCTGTTGTTACAAGTGAAGGAAGAAAAATAGCTACAGCGAAAGGTGCTTATGGTAGCCAGTTACCTGTTACATCTGATGGTGATGGATTAAAAGCTGCATCTGTTATTAATAGCTTAGGTAATATTATAATGGGTGCTGGTGAAGTTGCTTTAGGTATAGGTACTGGAATTGTACCATTGGCTATTGCTGGTGGTGCACAGATGTTAGGTTCAGGACTTCAGGCTGATTTACAATTAGGTCAGGCATATGGTTATAGTATAGGTGCAAGTGGTGATACTTCATTCTTTGGTGCAGGTAATAGATGTGAATATTATGTTGCATATAGTAAATGGAATAATCCTGATATTGATGAAGGAGAGTTACAGACAAATATATACGGTCATACCTATGGTTTTGTTTGTAATAAGAGAGGTTTACTTAAGGATTTTGAAGGTTTTACTGTATGTGATAACCCACATGTACACGGATTTAGTTGTACTTCAGATGAAAAAGATGAAATAGAAAGGTTATTACGTGAGGGCATTATAATACATATACCTGAAGAATAAGAGAGGAGAGTTGTTGACAACATGACTAATAAGGAAAGTCAATACTATGATTGTAGTAAGATACTTTCTGAGGGTAGTATTTATAATATAGTCATAGGACAAAGATCGAATGGTAAAACGTATGGATTTATAGAGGAAGCACTTGCAGAGTACTGTGAAAATGGACATCCTAGTGTTTATATAAGGCGATATGATGAGTCTATTACTAGTGCCAATATCTTTAAGCTTTGTACGCCACATATAAATAGTTTGGAGATAATGAGTAATGGTTTGTGGAATAATTTTGAGTACAAAAACAGGTGCTTTTATCCGGTAAGGTTAAATGAAAATGGTAAGGTTGAAGAACGTGGTGAACCATTTTTATACTGTGTTGGTATGAACTCATGGGAACACAAAAAAGGACAAGATAGAGGATTTGTTAGGTATGTTATATTTGACGAATTCCTTACAAGAGATACCTATCTTAATGATGAGTATGCAAAGTTTATGAACTTGTTGAGTAGTTTTATACGAGATAGAGTTGGTACTACTATTGTAATGCTTGGAAATACGGTTAATAAGTTCTGTCCGTATTTCGTAAAGTTTAAGATAGATATGAAAAAGATTAAGCAAGGGTTTATTTATAACTACAGATATGGTGATACCACTATGTCATTGGAATATTGTAAGCCAAGTAGCAACACAAGTAAAGTTAATAAAGCGTACTTCGACTTCGATGAAAAACAGCTTGATATGATTAAGTCAGGTTACTGGGAAATTTGTTCATACCCTAGATTTTATAATGGGAAAAGGGATGACTGTGAGGAACTGGGTCATATTTATATTCACTTCAGTACACATGTGTTGAGATGGGATTTGCTTATTGATGATGATAAGAATGTGATAAGTTTTATCAGCCCTAGTACTTTTAAAAGGGCGTTACAGTCTGGGGATATATTTATGACTGATGACAGTTTAACTTTACTTGATTATAGAATGGCTTTTGCAGAGATACCAAGATTAAAATTGACTGAATTGTTGATTGACACTTGGAAAGGTAAGAAGATATTTTTTGCGACGGACGATGATGGTGACGTGTTTGAAAACTGGATGAAAGTTAATTTGAATAGCAACACATTTAAGAGTTTCTAAAAAATAAAAAGAGGGTTGTCAACAACGGACAGCCCTCTAAGTTTTGATTATACGTATTCTTCCTGACCTAAGAAATACTGATAGATGTCTTTATTCTCGAACTCTATACGACCAAGGAGAAAGTCAAAGAACGTTTCATCCATTGACATAGAGAAGTCAGCTGGTGTAAGACATACTCCGGAACGTACTTCTTGTGTTACAGTTAGACCATTATAGTCAGTGATTATATGGAATGATTTACCCTCACAATATGTGTGACAGAGTTTGCAGTCTTTGAGTGAAAACTGATGTTTGAAATTTCTGAATGCAGCGTCATTGTCGTTACCAAGATACTGCCAGAGATTTTTTGGTGCACCTGCTACAGTAGATGAAAGACGACCGTCGTAGTATTCTACAAGATAGCGTTTAGAACCAAGGGACTTAAAACGTTTGTATGGCTCTTCAGTTTCAAATATACCCATAAAATACTCTTTACCGTCTTTATCGAAAAAACGATAATCATCTTCGGTAAATTCATGGAACTTCATGGCTTCAAGGAATTCGTGTTTAATTCTGTTGTTGACAACTTCCCAGTAGTATTTGTAACGTTTACCGCAGAGGTATTTTACTGAGTCCGTGTCACAATATATTGCGTTTTCAGACATATGTTTTATTGGAGTGAGTATTTGACGACGAGCGTAGGACGTGACCCATACACCTATTGAGTACCATAAGTACTGTTTTGGATTTTTCATGTACTTGAGATAATCATTGTATGACTTTTCATCTTTTTCGTATTTGTAGTTGGACTCTTCATCAAAATATACTCCAGAGTTTAAGAAATTAAATACCGATGAACCATAGACACCATTGATGCGATTTTTGCTACGCATGTAGTTATCATATTCCGAGTCAATGCCTTTAAGAGATGTTTTCTGCTGGAAAAGTTTCAAGATGATAGCTACAAGTTCTTTAGGGAGATATTCTTTACGTGAGATGTAGACATTTTCGAGTTCTATATGAGTGAAATTATAGAAGTCTAAGAAACATAAGAAGTCTATTTCATTCATATCGTAACAAGCATATTCAGCCTGAGCAACACGCCCATTATCTATTTCACGTTCCTTAGATATTTCTTTTGCTTTGTGGAGTGAAAGAGTATTGTGACAGTGTTTTGCTTGCAATCCCCATATCTTGACAGTCATTACCCATGCATATTCATCAGGATTATACTTTTCAAACAACATTTCAAACGAGTTTTCGTTTTCACGTTTGAGTTTAAGCCATATGGTTGGAAACTTACGTGCAACCATTTGATACGGATAGGATGATGCAATGTCTTTACATGATAGATCATAAAGAGTTTGGTCAATGGCTTGATAGTTGCAGTGAGTGTATGCACCAGCATATGTAGATACAAGGAGATTCTGAAGTTCCATTGTTTGTGCTGTATACTTTACTGCTAATGCGTGTATTTTTGGGAGTGTTGTTGACAACTCTTTACAGAAAAGATACCGGACTTCACCTGTTGATGTCATTGGGATTTCAGAGATTGTACCATATTCTTTTATTTTCTTTTCAATGTAATAGGCAACAATCTCTGTATCGTTATAGAGATACTGCATTTCTTCTTTTGTCATATCTGTTTTGTAGTGACGGATGAGGTTATAGTCAAGGTCACCTACGAGTTTTGATACAGGTAACTTTTCATTTTTTGCGAGCTTTTCCAGTTTACAGTTTGAGAGAGCGAGTGTATCACGAAATTCGATATTGCGATAGACGCAACGGATAACGTTATGTGCTTTACGACAGAATACTTCGGTCATTTTCATCCAGTCTTTCATGAACTGAAACTCGAATGATAAGTTGTGAACCCATATAATGTAGCGTTCATGTTGTTGACAACAGTTTGATAGGGAGTCGAGGTAGGACACAACATCTGTCCATTCACGGAAAGTTACATGAGTAGGAATGTGACATACCATACGACAGAAATCCATGATGTATGCCCATGCGTATTTTTTGTTGACTTCGTTGGTTATTGTACCGTCCCTATGTGTTACTTTTTTGTAGTCAACGAAAGACGTTGTTTCAGTATCGAATGTTATAACGTCGGGACGGTAGATTATTTTTGACTTTTTCATTTTTTGATACCTGCCTTACGAATTTTGTTAAGTACTCGAGAGTCTGTGAATGCTTTTGACTCTTTTCTATGAATTTTCATAGCATTGTTGTACTCTTTATCATTCAGTTCCATGTCGGCTATTTTTTCATGGTACTTCATTAAGAGAGATTCCATAGTGTTGTTGCCTTCGGAAACGAAAGTTTTTACTTCATTGTAAGTGAGAAAGGCAAATACTTCATGAAACTCTGAGGAGAGTCTTGAGATAAGGTCGAAAGCATTTTCGTATGTCATGTTACGGAATGTTGGTGATACCCTCTCACCACGTGCTAATGCTTCAGCTACAGATTTATCACGATCTTTGATAAACTGTTCTTCAGCAGCTTTTAAGCGGGATTTGGATGCTGATACCGAGGTTTCTTCTATCTCTTTCAATGCGAGATAGATTGCAGATATGTCACCATATGACCTAAGTGACTCTCTGAATTTCTTACCATAGTGGTAAGATGATACAATTTTTGTTTCGTACTTACCTGTCTGAATGTTGTAGACAGGTTTTTCTCTTGTGATGTCAAGACCGTACCTTTTGTATACCTGACGTATACGACCACGTGCTGAACGTAGTTTTTCAGAACCTTTGTACCAACCGGAAGCTTCAGAACGCTGTAACTTCTTGAGGTCTTTTTCGAGATTACGTCCAATGTACGCTTTCATGTACTTTGCTGTTAGGGTGTTTACTTTTCTTTTCTTTTTTCTTGCCATGTTGTTGACAACTCCTTTTTGATTAGAATGGGTAATCTATTATATCCTCATCGTTTAGTGTGAGGTCATAGTTTGTATTTTCGTTGTTGACAACAGGTTTGTTGTAGATACCCTTATAGTTGCATTCGTGTCCAGTGCAACAGATGGTATTGAGAACGGTTGTTGCGTAAGGGCAATCGTAATTACCCGTGGCTACATCGCGATTGTCGCAGTAGTTTTCGTGGATGTATGCTATGAGAGATTCTGCACCAGTTTTTGATAATTCAATTACGGTTTTACCGTAAAGTGCATTTTTGTGAAGTTTGAAATTTTCTTCTTTTGTCATTTAGATACCCTCCATTAAAATAATGGTTCAACAGAATGAAGCTGATATTTATCAATTTGCATTTCACGCTCTTGACCATTAAGGTTATAGAAAATCTTCATACGGATGTCGGAAATCATTGCGATTTTATACGCTGGTACTTGTCTGAAATCGTATGCTTCTTTTTTACCTTCTTTTATAACTACACGGAAGATATTTTCACTTTTTGCTTTTTTGTAAGTAACACCGTGTATTTCGTCTACTATTCTAGATACCATTTTAAAAATATCTGTTCTTGTTATTTTGTTTTTATTATTTACTAAATTATCGTAATTTTGTCTTACGATATTCACGATACTTTCATCTCTGTCGTCTATGATGTCTAACACTTCTTCTTCTGTGTATAAACTTGAATCTGTTAACATAATTAATACCTCCATAAAGTGTTGTTAACAACTCGAGTAGTTTGTTTGATACCCGAGTTGTTGACAACTTAATTCTTCCTACCTATTACTTTTCGTATGTTTCAATGTACCAAACGTTGCATGTACGTGATGGGTCTGACTTGAGTGGTACTGTGCCCTTGTGAGTGATTTTTACAACATCGTCAGGGAAGTACATACAGCGGGTGTTTGGGTTAAGTACTGCATTTTCTACGTTTTCTTCAAGGAATGTGAAGAGTGATGTTGATGCCCAGAAGTAGAATTCAGGGTGTTCTACGATTGTGAATGCAATCATTTTGTTGCCGTTTGCTGAGTTGTTGACAACTGCAAATTCGTTGAGAGTAACGTCAACGAGAAGAGCGTTGTTGTTCTTTTCGAGGTTGAGGATTGCTGGACCGAGTGATGACTTGTTGAGTGCCATAGTTAAAACTTCCTTTCATGAATGTGTTGTCTGTTGTTGACAACGGTGGTTTTTGATACCCGAGGGGTGTATTTTGATACCCGAGGGTAAATTTGAATGATTTATGTGTTGTTGACAACGTTATTTAATTAATGTGTCAACGTACACGCGTAAGATGTAGTGCTGGGAAAATTTTCCATGGGAAAAAATTCCATGGGAAAAAATTCCATGGGAAAAATACCAAGGAAAATAACTGGAAAACCGATTTTCGGGTTTTAAAGCGGTGAAATGAGTTCACGTGAACCGATAATGTCGCTTTAAAGCGGTGAAGTCGGTTCGCCTAAAAAAATTCCAGTTAGCAGTAGGTAACTTAAAAAAGTACTTAAATTAAGTGATTTAATGTAAACGATTACATTTTTGCGTTGTCGACAACGTGTCAAGTTTTCGGGCTTGACACGTTGTGAGTTAAGCGTAAAAGTCACAAATTGAGTCAATTATTGTGTGTAAATCGTCTACTACTATTTGTTTTGCTTTATCGTACTGTGAAATTGAGTTTTGTTTGAATTTTTTACGATAATATACATTCCAAGTGTGATTTACTTGTATGCGATATAAAATGTGCATTTCATAACTTTCAAATCTTCCTCTGTAATAAGGTACTTTCCCGCCGTTTGTTTCAATGTACTTATTTTTCATAACAATTACCTACCTTTTTAGAAATTTGTTGTTTTACAAGCGACTTATATAAGCGTTTACGCTTTTGTCTTATTTGTTTACTTTTGTTTTAGTTTTCGTTGTTAACAACGAATTATTTACAGTTTTTAATGTATTCAGCTAAGTATTCAGTAAATCCCTTTACAAAGTCTGAATTTGTGAAATTGTCATCTGTAATACCATTCATAACATTCTGTATTGCTATTGCTCTTTCTTTGTTAGATGACTTTGTAAATACTATAGTCTCTTTATCGTTGTCACTGTTGCCCTCTGTGTTGCCCTCACTGTTGCCCTCTGTGTTGCCCTCTGTAGCAGTTGTTTCAATGGCTTTTGATTTGTTCTCATTGATTACAGCACGAATACCGCTTGTTTTGTTTGCAGATGGCATTGAGGCTTTAAGTTTTCCGTCTGCAATAAGCTGTGTGAGCTTTTCAAGGTCTACATTTCCATTATCATCTTTAAGCCATAACATTTCCTGTAAAGCTGAAAGAGAAAACTCAAAACCGTACTTGTCTTTGAGTGCATGAACCGCCTTGAAATTAACGTCAAGTGACGGCGTTGTGTGCCCGTTTTCGTCCCTGTCCCATTTACCGATAAGTAAATTATCGTCAACGTCAAGAAAGTTTTCTGCGACTGCAATGTACTTGTCAAGTACAGCTGTGTCTTTCAGTCTCATATCATGGGCTAAAGTCGTTTTGATTTCTTTCAGTGTTTTCTTGTCCTCTTTTGTGGTTGAGCCTTTAAACGGTGCTGTCATTGCATATGCAATAATGGCTTTACTATAATCAGCCTTATCGCTTGCGGTATTGATTATTTCAATAGCCTTGTCAAGGTTTTCAACTGTAAAGTTGGCTTTTATCGACTTTGTACCATTTTCAAGTGTTGTAATAGTAAAGTTTTCTGTTGCTTTTTCGTTTACGTTTACGATTGTATTTTTCATTTTTATACCTCTTTCTATAATGTGCGTAAACGCTTGTATAAGTCGCTTGTATTATGTGTACTATCAATATTGTCCCTATCAACTACTACTATCCGCACGCCAATCTCATTGGAGTAGTAAAGCCTTGTCTTTGTACTATCATTGCATTTCCTCGTATGCAATGCTTAGCAAGTCGATTTTCAGTCCTTACATTATAGTAGCTTCATGATTAGTACTGATATTATCGTCAATCATCGAACGACCTTTGAAGCTGTCGTTTAGCTTTGAAGTTACGTCATCACCGGAGCATTTTTCGGGTTTGCTCAAAACCACTGATTATATTTTAATATAAGGTTCATTTAAGTACAATAGCTTTAACTAAATTGTAATAACTCTGTAATATCTTTTAGACGTATAGATAATTGTCAACAGTGTTTTTTGTGTAAAACGTCAATGGTAAAATAAAACATATACAAAAGTTTTTAATAAAAAGCATGCTTTTTAGTAGTAACGTCAATGTGTACAAGTTAATTTTTCCAGTAGAATACAAATTGGTAAAAACAGAATTTAACCGTTGTTAACAACGTGTTTATTTAAGTCGTATCGGTAACATGTTTTGTTAAAATATTTTACACACTTTTTTAGTTACAGTTAAGTTACAGTTAAGTCATTTTTTCTTATTTAAGTAGGTATTTAAGTATTGAAAAATATT
>JAGBVS010000205.1 GCA_017630195.1 Bacteroidales bacterium
ATACCGATAATAAATATAGTTAACAAACATACAATAGACATACAAACTCCTACCCAATCCACTTTTCCGCCATGGAACGTTGAAGGTGTAAAATCAAAAACAAGTCCCAATATGATTATTAAAATCATTAGTTTATGCCCTTGACCATTTATATATGTATGTGATCGCTTCATTTGTTTTGCTACGTCCAATAATTGACCAGAACGAATATCTTTCATCTTAATCATAAAAACGGGTGTTATTACGCTTACAAGCACTAAGACAGACGCGATAGTCAGATAACCTATTTGCCACCAATCCGCATCTATCTCTGGCACACAAAGTTTCAGCGTCCATATAAGAACAAGTGTACTACCCAAGAAGATCAGCAAAACCCATGAGCCTATTATATCTTTTCTTTGTTTTTTCACCAATACATCACGCATAAGTCTTTCATTGACAATCTCCTGCTTATTCAATTTCTCTTTCAGCGCAGCCATTTGCTCGCGCATTTCTTGCAATTCATCCATAATATTTATTCGTTAAAGGTTAATGGTTATTGTTTCTTCAATTGTTCACGAATACGCACCAATCGTACCGACACATTTTTCGCACTAATGCCTACGATTTCCCCGATTTCATCGTAACTTAGGTTCTCCAACCAAAGCATGATTATCGCCCTGTCGAACAAACCCAGCTTCTGAATCCGCTTGTAGAGCATCTGCACTTGCTCCATGTCTTTGTCGTTTTCATCGAACAAGTCAATATCCACTGCCAAGGGAATACGCTCGCCGCGACGTTTCTCTTTTCTGTCCATCGAGATACAGGTATTCATTGTCACGCGATATACCCATGTCTCAATCTTACTCTCATTGCGAAATTTCTCAAAGCCCTGCCACAGATGGATCAATGTCTCTTGAAAGAGATCATCTATCTCATCCTTGTCTTTGGAGAACATATAGCAGATACTATATATCGTGCTTTTCTGCTCCTTGACCAGGGCCGCAAATTCTTTTTCGGTTTGTTTCATATCTCTCGTTTCATTTTCTGATACAATATCAGGTTGTGTGTTTGTTTTTATGCCACCGTTTAGCCGACTTTTACCCGTCGTTAGTTAGTGATTAGTTAGTGATTAAGCTACCTTGCCGCGAACTTTTTACTAACATTTACCCGTTAGACGCAGCACCTATATGATTTACTACAACATTTTTTCACTTTTTCAAATATTTTGCAAAGATAGCCTAAAATTTGCGTATTTGCAAAAAAAAACGTAACTTTGCAGCCGAAATCCCATAACCAATAAAGAAATATGTTTATCATCGGCATTGCGGGCGGTACCGGCTCAGGAAAAACAACCGTGGTACGCAAACTTATCGAGCGCCTTCCACAAGGTGAGGTAGTTGTTATCCCTCAAGACTCCTACTACAACGATAGTAGCCATGTGCCCTTTGAGGAGCGTCAGAACATCAACTTTGACCACCCTGATGCCTTCGATTGGGCGCTCTTTGCCAAACATATCGAATTGCTCAAAAACGGCGAATCCATCGAGCAACCTATCTACGATTATATCACATCTTCGCGCCAAGC
>JAGBVS010000030.1 GCA_017630195.1 Bacteroidales bacterium
AAACTATCAGGAATATCGTGATACAGACCAATGGTTAAATGGCATGCCAGTATTGCCAAGCTCACACGGCTTAGGCTACGATGTCGCAGCAGAAGCTCCAATAGGTTCAGGTTTGTTGTTGATGTTAGGCATGGGCTTAGGATATATGACAATCGCTAACAAAAGAAGAGATTGATTCTTTTTAGTTAAAATTATATTTGGATTAGAGAGGCTGTGAAATATCACGGCCTCTTTTTGTTTTGAAAAAATATGAAAAAAGTTTTGTATTAATCTTTATTTTTTTGTATTTTCGTTGCCCTTATTTTAAGTGAATTAATGTAAAAATAATTTTATAATTGATAAAACTAAATAAGTGACAAAAGTGTTAAATTGTCAATAAATTAATAAAAAAATAGAAATAAATTAACCATTTTATTAACTAAATCGTACTATTATGAAAAGATTTTTTCTTTTTGCAATGATGTGCATAGTCGGACTGTTTGGTTCGCTTAATGCACAAACACAGGTCGATATCAGTGTTGGTGAAGGTACAAATTACCAACAAGTTATCCCTAATCAAGAGTACTATAACTATTCTGTAAGTCATCAGATTTATACAGCTGATGAGATGCAGAATTTGAGTGGTACTATTACATCTATTGCGTTCAAGCAGGCAAGTGCTAGTGTTTTGGCGCGTAGTTTATCAATTTACATGCTTAACACAGACAAGGAGTCATTCAGCTCAACATCTGACTGGTTTGCATTAACAGCGGACAACCTTGTCTATTCAGGATCAGTTACATATCCTGGTATTAAAGACGGATGGATTACATATGAATTGTCAACTCCATTCGAATATACAGGCGGCAATCTTGCAGTTTGTGTATATGACAATACAGGATCATGGGTTAATGCTTCATCATTCTACACATACGAAACAGGAGCAAGCCCAAGAAGTTTGTACAAAGCTCAAGATGGTGCAGCTTTCACTTTTGATAACATTTACAGTTATCAAGGAAGCTATGTGCCATATACATGGGGTTCAGTTTTCCAAAACAATCAAGTTGAGTTTGGCATCACAATCACTGGAGAATACAAATTACTCACAGTTGCTCCATCAACAATTGAACTTGGAAATCGTCCAAACGGCGCATGGATGCGTCCAGCAGAATTGGTTCTCGGCACAAGAGGTGGTGATATAAACATTGCATTTGTTGAATCAACAAATCAATATTTTGAAGTTTCAGGTGCCGACATGCCAGCAACAGTTAAAAAAGGTGAGCCTGTAGTTCTTGAAGTTGAAGGAACACAAGGAATAGGTGATATGTCAGGTCAATTGTTAATATCATACGACAACGCAAGATCAATAGAACTTGTTGACGTGACAGCATTTGCATACACACCAGGAGCTGGCGACGTTTATGAAACAGCAACAGCAATCACTTCATATCCATTTACAGCAACACCTGACTATTCAACAATTTATGACAACTATTTATTGCCAGGTTCAGAAGAAGACGGTAAAGACGTAGTTTATGAAATGAACTTTACAAGCGATGTTGTTTTATCAGCAAACGTAACAGGTGAAAACGGTAAAGTAGCTGTTTATGCAGAAGACTTTGGCGGTGAAGACGGTCCTATGGCTTACAACAACTATGAAGGTCCTGAAGTTGGTTACGCACCAATACCAGCAAGACCAAGTTTCTCATTCGACTTTGAATGGGCTAACACAGAAGGCTGGGATTTCATCGACGCTGACGGCGACGGCTTCGACTGGATGTCATCATATTATGCATTTGGTATGGGCTATGGCCATAACAGCGATTTCTGTATGACTTCATTGGCATGGTACAATGACGCTTTGAATCCAGATGACTATATGGTTACAGAAGAAAAATATGCTATCTTCCCTAATTCAGAACTTTCATTCTGGGTATGTACAGCTACAGATTCTCCAGATGAACACTATGGCGTAGCAATTTCAACAGACGGTGAAAACTTCACAACAATCTTCGAAGAAACATACGGCGAATGGAAAGGCGGCCAACGTAACCGCGACCAAGGTAACGGCTTGACAGACTGGAGAGAAATAGTTGTTCCTCTTGCTGACTATGCAGGTCAAGAAGTTTATATCGCATTGCGTCACTTCGATAGCTATGATAAATTCGTTCTCTGCGTTGACGATGTTAAATTGTCTAAATATGCTTCAAAAAGAGGTAACGCTATCAGCAATTTAGTTCTCCCAGCTGGTAAATATTATCTCGTAGCATCATCAACAGGTGAATTTACAGTTAACGTTAACAAGGAAGCTATCACAGCTCCTGCAAAACCAACTGCACCATCACCAGCTAATTTCGCACAAAATATTACAGAACCAACATTGTCATGGGAATTTGGCGCTAATACAGTTGAATACCAACTTTTATTAGGCACTACATATCCTCCAAAAGAAGTTGTCGTTGACTGGACAGACAATCTCGAAATAGGTCATAAAATTTATGAATTATATAACAACAAGAACTATTTCTGGAGAGTTAATACTCGTAACAGCAGCGGTACAACATACGGTGATGTTTGGTCATTCACAACAACATTCAACGTACCACAAGATTTGGCTTTGACAACAGATAACGTTTATGAAGGTGAAACAACAACTCTTTCATGGGCACAAGTTAGCGACCGTTCATATCGTGGATATAACATCTATGTAAATGGTGAAAAGGTCAATGAAGATATTGTAAAAGAAACATCATTCGTATTAGAAAACCTTCCATATAACATGGACGGTAATGAAGTTAAAGTTTCAGCTGTTTATGACGAAGGCGAATCAGCAATGAGTGAAGCAGCTTATGTATATGTAACAGGTATGAGCTCTGTTGCCGGTAACTTCTATGAACAAGATAAAGTTACTCCGGTAATTGGCGGTATAGTATATATTACAGGTACAGACGAATTTGGCACAGCTCAGTCATACACATTCGTAGCTGACGAAAACGGCGCTTATGAAGGTGAAATCTTAGCCGGTAAATATGTGGCTATTGCTTCAGTTGAAGGCTACCAAAATAATGAAGTAGAATTCAAAGCTAAATATGATGAAACATCTGTAGTTGACTTCAGTATGACAGAATTCTACAATCCTGTAAAATACATCACAGCAACAGAGACAGAAGAAGCAGTCGAGTTGGTATGGGGCATGCAAAGATACACAACAGGTACAGAAGACTTTGAGTCAGGCGACTTCTCAGTATATCCATGGAACAACGAAGTGAGCGAATATCCATTCGCAATCACAACAGACGCATACGAAGGCGAATATGCAATGAAGTCAACCTGCGAAGGCATTGACTACGGCGTATCAGCAATCGAG
>JAGBVS010000206.1 GCA_017630195.1 Bacteroidales bacterium
GGAAATCTTTTGTTGGACAGAGGATGGTCTGCAGAAAACAGATTCTTTAAAACCTGATTGGTTTGTCAAGAACATATTTTGTCTCTGTGAAAATATTTTTGTTGTTGAAGCGCTTACTTTTAATTCGGAAGATTTATTTTTTAAAATTATTCTACAATGATTAAAAAATCAGAACATATACATGAACACCACTACGACTTCGGCTTGATTAACATGAACGGAAGAATGTATGACCCTCTTGTTGGCAGGATGCTCACTATCAGATAATAGGGGATAATGAAGCTAAACTTATGTTTGAATATTTAGCAAATAATACTAATGTGGAATGGTCGCAAACATTAGTAGGATATTCTCAAAATGAAAAAAAATATTATTTCAACCTCTCACAAATATTCATCTGAGATATGGTGTGGGTTTATGTTAGAAAACGGATTGACTCAATGATTTACCCTCCCCGTTTTTTTAAAAATATTTAAAAAAGTTTGGATTTTTGAAATTAAATTATAAACTTTGCAGAACGGGAAATGAAAGGGAATAATATGGAAAATAACATACAAATATTAGGAAAGAACAAGTTCATTAAATGAAAGTCTCTGCTGTTTTATTGGCAGGGACTTTTTTTATTAAATATCAAACTAATCATTTAACCTTTAAACTATATACCATGAAAAATATATTTTTTACATTATTATTTCTGCTGTATTTCAATAGTGCTTTCTCTCAGGAATTTATTTCATTGGACATAGAAATGCCAGAAGAATTTCCGGCTGACCCATACGCACCATTTGCATATAACGCTTTGGCATTAAATGATGGTGATTTTGTCTTTACGCAAAGTATCTATGACTTTGACAATGAAAGAGACTGTGGAGTGAGATTTGTCAAAATGTCGCCACAAGGAAAAATAATAGGCGACATCTTTTATGAATTCAAGATAGAAGGCTCTATTGATTATCCCAACAGCAAATTGATTAATAATCCTTACAATGAAAATGAGTTTATCTATACTTATTTTTCTTATGGAGAAACATGTTGTTATAATGCAGTCTTCTTAGATAATAGTCTGAATATTACGGAAGAAATAAGTAAACAGTTCGATGAAAGTGGAATAACTACATCGCATATGCCTTTTCTTAATATGGACAATAATTTCATATATGTATGGGTTGAGACGTCGGAAGAGTCTGAAAAAGAATACAAAATAGTAGAAGCTGACATATACGGCAATATCATAAAATCATCGGTATTGATGGAATATACCGGTTCGCTTTGGGCTTATATATATTCCTTTTTCATATATGACAAAGAAAAGAAACAATATGGATTTATAACTGATATTGATGGAAATAATCAAGTATTTAACATCATCGACAAAGACCTTAATTTTGTTGAAAGTTATCCTTTGTCGGGTTATGATGGATATAAAATAAATGGAAATAACGGATACGGATGTGTTGCAAAGATGGATGACGGAACTTTTGCTTTTATGCAATATTTTTATAGCTCATCGAATTATTACGACAGATTCCTGCAGTTGTGCAAAATGGATAAAAAATTTAAAATTATTGACAAAAATATATTGAATTATGATGGTGATGATATTTATTCAATTGATAAAGAGTATAAGGATATTCTGAAATGTAAAGATGGCAGTTTGTATTGTATATGGAGTGAGGCTTATGATCCAGGTGATTATAATTTGCATGTGGGATATTTCGATAAGGATTTGAATCTTTTATGGAAACGCTGTTGTAAAGAAGGAATGAGTTGTTTTGGTAATTATACAGGTATTGACATTCTTGAAAATGGCGGTCTTGTATTAGCAGGAAATAATACTGGAAGTTGGGGTATCGTTGGCACTTATTCATCGGTTATCATCTTTGAAAACAACGGTACGGCCATCTCTGAAAATCCTAATAATATACGCCCATACAGCTTCTATCCAAATCCAGCTAATGATGTTATCAACATCAGTTTTTCGCCAGATGTCAATGCAGAAAAAGTAGAGATATACGGCTTAGACGGAAAGATGTATCACGAACAGAACTTCAATTTGGAAACTGTCAACATCAACGACTTATCGAACGGCGTCTATATGATGAAAGTTGTTCTCGATAATGGCACAACATTTAATGACAAGATCGTTGTAAAATAAGATTTTAAATCTCAAAATCTCAGAATTCCAGAATCTCGGAAAGTTTTGAGATTCTGAGATTCTGAATTTCTTGTATTTTAAAAAGGTTCAAAACACTCCTAATTCCTAACTTCTAAATAAAAAAACAACTTGTTGTCTTGTTGTCTTGTTGACTTGTAGTCTTTTTTATTATATTTGCAGAAATATTTGTATTAACTTTTTAAAAAATTATAATTATGGCAAATCACATTACAGACGCTACATTTGATGTAGAAGTATTACAAAGCGAAGTTCCAGTTATGGTTGATTTCGGCGCAGCATGGTGCGGCCCTTGCAACATGATCGCTCCTTATATGGACCAATTATCAGAAGAATACGCTGGCAAAGCTAAAGTTTTCAAAGCTGACATCGACGAATGCCAAGGCTTAGCAGCTAAATATCGTATCATGAACGTTCCTACAGTTCTTTATTTCAAAGGCGGTCAAGTAGTTGACAAAAACGTAGGCGGCGCAGCAAAACAAGTTTTCGAAGATAAATTGAAGAAATTAATCTAATCGATGCCGATTGAAATCAGCAATATAGCTCAGCTGGGAAGTCTGGAATTTCTGGCTCGTCAAATAGTGGAAGGCTTTATAACAGGCCTCCACAAGAGTCCCTTCCACGGCTTCTCAGTAGAGTTCGCTGAACATCGTCTATATAACACGGGAGAACCAACCAAAAACATCGACTGGAAACTTTACGCAAGAACCGAAAAACTTTTTGTGAAACGCTACGAGGAAGAAACCAACCTTCGTTGCCAGATAGTCATCGACAAGAGTTCAAGCATGCACTTCCCTGTGCAGAACAAACTCGACTTCGAACATCCTAACAAATTATGGTATTCAGTATATAGCAGCGCGGCTCTCATCGAACTGATGCGACGCCAGCGTGATGCGGTAGGTCTTTCTACTTTCGACAACGACGTAACACTCCATACTCCTGCAAAACTGTCGAGAGTCCATTCTAATATGATTTACAGTGAACTCGACAAACTTATGCTGCCTTATGTCAAGACGGAAAAATATTCTACCAATGCGACAGAATGTCTTCATAAGATAGCGGAGATGACTCACAAAAGAAGCCTCGTGATAATATTCAGCGATATGCTCGACAATATCGATAACTACCATGATTTGTTTGCTGCTCTTAAACATCTTCGTTATAATAAACACGAAGTGATTCTTTTTCATGTACATGACTCTAATCATGAACAAAAATTAGATTACGAAAATCGTCCTCATAAATTTATCGATTTGGAAACAGGGGAGATGATAAAGCTTAATCCTGTCGAAATAAAGGAAAGATATGAAGAGATAATGACAGCCAAGAAAGAAGAACTGCTGCGTCATTGTCATCAATATCAGATAGATTACGTTGAAGCTGACATCAACAAGTCTTATGACCAAGTGATGACATCATATCTTATTAAGAGAAGCAAATGAAAAACACGTAAATTATTGAACTCGAAATCTCAAAATCTGAGAAAAAATATTAAAAACATACTTCTTTAATTCGAAAAAAATCATTAGTTTTGAAAAGATGTTTCAACAGCCTGATGTTGTTGAATTATTATGTAAACTAATCATTGAATATAAATTGTAAGTGTATGAAAGATAATAAAATAACAAAAATAATCTTCGTTTGCCTCGGAAATATATGTAGAAGTCCGATGGCTGAATTTGTGATGAAAGACATCGTTGAGAAAGCAGGATTAAGTCATGAATTTGAAATAGCATCTGCTGCTACTTCAACATACGAAATAGGAAATCCGGTCTATCCGCCGGCACGTCAGAAACTCGCTGAATATGGAATTAGCTGCACGGGAAAGACAGCGCGTCAGATAAACCAAAGAGATTATGACTATTATGATTATATTATAGCTATGGATAAAAGCAATCTCCGTAATCTCAGAGCGATGCTCGGCGATGACAAGCAAGGAAAAATATCTTTGCTGATGGATTATACTTCTCGTCCTGCAGATGTTGCCGATCCTTGGTACACTGGTGATTTCCAGGCTACTTGGGATGATGTGAGCGAAGGCTGTAAAGAATTGTTAACATTCATAATGAATAAAAACAAATAAGATATGAAGAAAATCACCTTATTATTAATAGCGGTATTTACAGTCTTGACCTCATTCGCCCAAAAATCAGATGTCAATGTTTTGTTGAAACAGGAAAACCGTCTGACAGCACGCAGCAATGATGCAGAACTGATATTGAAGGCTATGGTGCAATATGTTGGCGATAATGAGTTTATCGACTTGCAATCAATTAAATTGAATCTTGATGGAACGACAAGAATCGCTGATGTCGCAGAAGTAAAGGTCTATACGTCCGGACTTAATGAGTTGGAAAATAATAGATTTCATGAGACAGCAACTTTGATTGGCAGCTGCGTTCCTGAATCGGGAGATTTCCTCTGCGAACTTGATGGCCAACTTCTTAAAGGCATCAACTATTTATGGCTCGCAGTGCGTGTCGCTGATAATGCTGTTGAAGGCAATTTCATCGATATGTCATGCCTTGAGATAAGCACTGTAGAGGAGACTGCTGAGGTTAGAAACCCATCACCATCGGGAAAACGTGAAATAATTCTTGCTCGTACAACATTGTTGCGTCCAGGCGACTACAACTCAACAAATTATCGTATCCCTGCCGTTATTACTGCAAGAAATAACGACATTGTGGCTGTCACTGACAAACGTAAATATAACAACACCGACCTTCCGGAAGATATTGATATTGTCTGCAATGTAAGTTCTGACGGAGGTCATACATGGACAGAACCTTACACCATTGCATACGGAACTGGTTATGGCAAGGGCTTCGGCGACTGTGCCTTAGCATTGACTAATGATGATAGCGGTATCATAGCTGCTTACGTTGGAGGTCCTGGTTTCTGGGGCTCCACGCCAACAAATCCTTTGAGAATGTATATTTCAAGAAGTAACGACAACGGCATGACATGGACCGAACCGGAAGATATTACATATCAGATATATGGCGCAGAATGTGAAGACCCAGAACGCCAAAATTGGTTGGGTGGCTTCTTCGGTTCTGGAAATGGATTGCTGACATCGACAGGTCGTATTATGTTTGTAGTGGCAATGCGTGAAAATGATAATCGTGAAGCAATATGTAATCATGCAGTATATTCTGACGACAACGGACTTACATGGGAAGTCTCCGGTCGAGCTTCTGTAGGTGGTGACGAAGCTAAAGTGACGGAACTCGTTGACGGACGTATCTTGATGAGTATCAGACATGGCGGCAATAGGTGGTATAATATATCTGAAGACGGAGGCATGACATGGAAAGAAACCACATCAGAATGGCCGGAAATAAATTCAACGGCATGCAACGGCGATATGATTCGTTATACTTCCGTGAATGACGGCGACGATAAAAACAGATTGTTGCATTCAAGTCCAGTAGGTTCCTCAAGATCTAATGTTACTTTGTTCGTCAGTTATGACGAAGGCGAATCATGGCCCGTGAGTCGTTGCATTGTCCCTTACAGCTCCGCTTATTCGTCAATATGTATTCTCCCAGATAATACAATCGGTTTTTATGTTGAAGAAGCTTATACCGGCGAAGGTGATTACTGCACGGTGTTCTATAACTTCAGCCTTAACTGGTTGACAAAAGGAGAGGACGGTTTTGAAAGTGTTCCGGAAGTAAATGATAATAATATCAATGATTTAGAAATTTATCCTGTCCCAACTAACAAATTGATAAACATTAACGTAGGAAATGCAAAAAACGTTAATATATATAATGTAAGCGGACAGATTGTTCGTTCTTTGAAAAATCAAAATGAAGTAATAACACTCAATGTTTCTGATTGGAAAAAAGGTGTTTATTTTGTTGAAATAATTGAAAATAACTTGAACAAAAAAACAGGAAAATTTGTTTTAAAATAAATAAGCGTTTTAACAATAATTTATCAATGTGTAAGTTAAATAAATAGTTAATTTTATAAAAAGTATCAAAATGAAAATCAAGAGATTATTATTATGCTTGATGGCGCTAACAATGATGACATTAAGCAGCTGTGGACCAAACAATGAGGAATATGCAGATAAAGTGTTAGGCGATTACAATATTAAGATAACACCGTATCTGACAGTTAAATATGAAGGCCAAGCATTGCCTATGACAATAGAAGAGATTAATACAACATGTTCCATTACAAGCACAAATGAAGATGATGGTAGTGTTAAATTGGAGATAGATGGAATCAATGGTGTGATTAGCGAGATTGTGATGAACGGATATTGTAGCGGCCTTGGATTGAAATTTGAAGATTGTTCTTACGACGGTTTTATCATGACAGAGGACAACGGCAGAATGGAATGCAATATAAATCTTAAAAGCTCAACAGCTTCAATATCAAATGCAAAAGTATTAAATTGGAGCTCGACGGTTACAGGAAAATGCCAGATCAACTATGTTGGCCTCGACATTACATGTGATGTCAGCGGAACAATAAGCTACTATGCCACAATGAATATTAAATAATAAATAGCATAAAATAAATAGCAATTATGAATAGTTTCATTTATAACATACCTACAAAAGTATATTTCGGTGAGAATCAGCTTTCTCATCTTGGTGAAGAACTTAAAAAATTTGGTACAAGAGTTCTTATGACATATGGTGGCGGCTCTATCAAAAAACTTGGTCTTTACGACAAAGTCGTGGATGAGATGAAGAAAGCCGGGTTGGAAGTCTTTGAACTCTCTGGCATTGAACCAAATCCACGTATCGACTCGGTAAGAAAAGGTGCGCAAATGTGCAAGGAACACAATATTGACGTTTTGCTCGCTGTCGGCGGCGGCTCGACAATAGACGCAACCAAGTTCATGGCAGCAGGCGCATGTGTCGATCACGACCCATGGGATTTCTTTAATGAAAAAAGAGCTCCTATCAATAAAGCGCTTCCTGTTGTCACAATATTGACTCTCTCTGCTACAGGTTCTGAGATGGATACCGCAGCAGTTATAAGCAACCCTGAAACTAACGATAAGATAGGCCGTCTCGACCCTAACGTCTTGCCAAAAGTATCTTTCCTCGACCCGACAAATACTTATTCGGTAAGCAAATACCAGACAGCATGCGGATCAGTTGATATCATGTCACATATCATAGAGGTGTATTTCAATATGGAACAAGACCTTTTCATGCTTGACTGCTTCATGGAAGGCATGATGAAGACTGTCGTGAAATATGCGCCGGTAGCAATGCAAGAACCTGATAATTACGAAGCACGCGCTAACCTCATGTGGACATCATCATGGGCTATCAACGGATTCATCAATGGCGGACGCGCCAAGGCTTGGAGCTGTCACCCTATGGAACATCAGCTCTCTGCTTTCTATGACATCACTCACGGATTAGGTCTCGCGATACTCACTCCACGATGGATGGAATATTGCTTGGACGAAACAAATGTCTCTAAATATGTACAATTTGCTGTAAACGTATTCGGCGTTGATGCAAACCAAGAGCCAATGGCGATAGCAAGAGAAGGCATTCAAAGACTTTATGATTTCTTCTTCAAGACATTAGGCCTGCAAAGCACATTGACAGAACTTGGAATAGGAGAGGAACACTTTGCTGAAATGGCATATAAGGCATGTGGAGGCAATGTGCTTAAAGGATTTAAGACCTTGACACAAGAAGACGTTGTCAATATTTATAAAATGTGTAAATAAACAACAAATGCTATTAGATAATTACCCCCAAAGTTTCATCAAACTTTGGGGGTAATTTTGTCTATTATACCTAAAATCTGTGCAATCTTTATAATCTGTGCAATCTGTGTAATCTGTGGTTCCATGCAAATCTTATACAGAATTAAAATCGAGGTGAAATCACGCAATTCCGAATAATTCTATCTCGAAAATCAGTGTTGAGCCTCCAGGTATTCCTGGTTGTGAGTAGTTGCCGTAAGCCATTTCTGCTGGGAGGTAGATTTCCCATTTGTCGCCGATGCACATCTGCTGCATAGCTATTATCCATCCTTCGATTAAGTCGCTCAAGCGGAATGCGATTGGCACGCCTTCATCGCGGCTGCTGTCGAACACCTTGCCGTCGATGGTCCAGCCGGTGTAATGCGCAGTGACGACATTACGAGGAGTAGGATGGATGCCGTCGTTTTTGCCTTCGCTTATCACCTTGTAATAGATGCCTTTAGGAAGAGCCTTGACGCCTTCTTCCTGAGATTTTGCCTTCAGCCAATCGATGTTGGCTTGTTTGTATTCTTGTTTGTTCATGATGTTTTTTGTTATAAAAGTTGAGAGTTCAAAGTTAAAGAAAATAATGCTCGTCTCATTATTCATTGATGGTTTTAACTTTCATTATTAATTCTAATCCAAGAACCGTAGCAATCTTTTCCAAAGTCTTCAATGATGGATTGCCTTTCTCTGATTCTACACTTTTTATTATACGCAAGCTAAGCTCCGTGTAATCCGACAAATCCTGCTGGGTTAATCCCAATACAGCTCTGCGTTCTTTTATCAATTCACCATACTTCATAGTGCAATATATTTCACTTTTTGTGCAAAAATATAAAATGTTTTTTACTAAAACAAATAAATGTGCAATATAATGCACTTGTTGCGTAAAATATTTTTTGTATGAGTTTGTTTAAAATTGATATGTAAATAAATTCTTTTGCATTTTGCTAAAACGAAAGTTTTGTTTGTAAATTTGTAGTATCTAATAGCTGTTATGATTTTGCATGATTTTGTGATATATGGATGTATTGACTCATTTTAGAAATATTGAAGAATTAACCAAAACACTATCACGTGAGCAAGCTTTGCTAAGTGAGATGTTTGAGAAACGAAAACTAATGAAGTTTCCGTTAGGGCTTGCTATTGACCTTGTTGGAGGTAATGAAAGCAGATTGAGAAAATTAGTGGACTATGGCGTGTTGGTGGAAACGGCTAATACTATTGAGATAGAAAGTGACTATCTGAATTTCTTTGAAGATGTTCTTAATGTCAATGAAGAAATTAGTGTGTTGAGTGTGCAAGAATGTATTAATACTCTAAAGGAATATATCGGATATTTTTTGCAGGAGACAAATGTTAATCGTAAGGCTGGATATCAAGATAGTGTAAGGCAACTCTTGAAAAAGACTGGATTTAGAACATTGAAGAATGTTGTGGATCTAAAGCGCAATGTAGATAATGTATATAAGCAAGAGCCGAATTATGTAATTAAAAAGAAAAAACTGCAAAATCTTGATGAAAAAAGCAATAGTATCAAATCAATGATACGTGAATGTGAAAAGCTGATGGATAAAGAAAATGCTTTTTTCATTATGGCAAACGATCCTCACATGTCAAGGACTTGTAGTAATGTGAAGAGTTCTTTTGTGGAAGCATATCATGCTCTAATGGAGATTGATAGACAAATTATTGTTTATATTAATCAGATAGACCAGCAAAATATACTGTATAAGAAAATACGCAAACTAAAGTATCTGCAAGACCAACTGCTAATTAAGACGGATACAAATATTACTCAAGTATTAGAAGATATAAATCCTGTTTGGATGGAAAATCGTCAATATAGCAAAATACGTTTGTCTATAGAAATGCTTAGTAGAAACGACGATGTAATAAAATTGCTAAGGCGAATAGCAGAACGAAATAACGTAAAAAAAACTTTAAGAACAGAAGCAGAACCACTGACAGATGATGAGTTGCAAGAACATGTTCAGCAACTTAATGATGTGGATTCTACAGAAGTTTGGAATGCGTTTTTAGCATCAAGTTATAATCTATTTGAATTTATTCTGAATTACGATTATAAAGTGAAACGTAGCATTGAAGAACATGCAACTCTATTTTGTCAATTGGTTATCTTGCATCCAGATGAATGCAGAATAACTGAAAACTATGTATCATATCAAGACATTGAATATCCGATAATTTATGCGAAATAATACTCAGAAAATATACGAAAGACTTAGTAAAGGTGAATTCCTATCTGTAGATAGTATAGACATATCTACACGTCATCTTTTTAATGATATTGAAGAAAACTTGGAAGATTATACAGATTATTTCAAGGAAATAGGATTAAAACTAGAATCCGGCAATGGCTATTTCTATTTCTCGCGTTTAGGTGAAACTAAACAGACTATAGAACAGAAACTTGAAAGTTTTTCAAAATGGCTTGATTATCTAGACTTTCTAAAATGCTACAATCAATCTTTTACTGCAGGGTATCAGTTCCGTAAAAGTCATCTTATGGAACAGTTAAGTATGGATATAGAACTAAAAGAAAAGGCAAGTCATCTGTTTAAAAAATATAATGCTAGTTCTAATGCTGAAATCATAAACAAGCTATTGCAAGAGTTGCAGACAATGGGTTTTGCAGAGTGTATTAGCGAACAAGACGAGACATATAAGGTTATTTCGGCTTTCCATTATGCCGAAGATTTGGTTGATATGATTCAAATAGCAAATGAAGATGAAATACCTGAATAAAATTATTTTTATAAATAGTGCCAATATTCCTTATGCGGAGATTTCAATAGATGGCAATGTGCATTTCACTGGAACTCAAGGCGTAGGTAAAAGCACGTTGTTGAGAGCATTGTTGTTCTTTTATAATGCTGATAAGCATCGTTTAGGAATTCAACAGGGCCAGAAGTCATTTGATGAATTTTATTTCCGTCAATCAAATTCATATATACTTTATGAGGTGATGCGTGAAAGCGGTGCATATACTATACTTGTCAGCAGGTATCAAGGACGCGCTTCATGGCGATTCATTGATGCTCCTTATCAAAAAGAATGGTTTATTACCAATGATAATCAAGTGCTGAGCGACTGGGTGAAGATTCGTGAGCGAATAGATAAGAATGTCGCTGTTTCTGCACGAATAGACTCTGGTATGTTGTTTAAAGATATTATTTTCGGTAACACTCATGACCATAAATACACGCGTTACGCATTGGTACAAAGCTCGCATTATCAGAATATACCAAGAAGCATTCAAAATGTTTTTCTTAATACAAAACTTGATGCCGACTTTGTGAAGAATACTATCATACAATCCATGGCTGATGAAGATATGCCAATAGAACTTCAGATATATAGACGACTCGTTACAGATTTTGAGCGCGAGTATGATGAAATTGATTGTTGGTTCCGTTCTTCACGTGATGGTATTTATCCGGTTCGTCAACAAGCAGCAACAATAGCAGAACAAGGCCGTAGAATAGTAGCGCTAGACCAGCAATTATTAGATGTATGGCACATGATTAATTATGCGGTGGAGGATAGTGGGCGACAGATACCGCTTTTGGAAGTAAAAGCAGACGAACTTAAAACAGAAATTGAAAAAGAACGTTGTCGTGAGAAAGAACTTACGGCAGATTATGATAAAGAAAAGGATTCTCTTAATCAAGAACTTGGTGCAAATAGGAGTAAACTGAAAGAAATATCTCAAGCAAGAAAGGATTTTGAAGCTTTAGGTATTAATGATAAACTTGCTCTTGCAAGTCGTGAGACTTCTATTAAACAAGAGGTGACAGAAAAACAAAATCTATTGGATAATCTCTTGAAAACGCACGCTTCGATAGAGGAAAAATACAATATAGCAAAGACTAAACTTGATATTGCACGTAAGACGTTAGAGAATATTTATAAAGATGATTATTATCAGAAACAAACAAGTCTTCAAATTGAGCGAAAGCGTCTGGATGATGAGCGGACGAAAAGCAGGAATCAGCTGTTGGACGCTTTCAATAGCTGGCGACATGAGTCTGATGAACGTCTGCAGATGTTGTTTGATGAACAGCATAGGGCTGACAACGCATTGAAGGAACTTAGGCAGTGGCATCCAATGGCTTCTGACATAAAGCTGGTGAATGAACAAATGCTGCAATTGAAATTGGAAGAAAAAGAGAATGCAGCTCAGCAGACTGCTGTAAAAAGTCAGATAGCTCAGATTACTGCAGAATATGAGATGAAAGAAAATGAGTTAAAACAATCATCTGAACGTGAGCAGGAACGTCTTAATAAAAGTCTTGTACAATGTCATGATAATATTGCAAAAATTGATGATATGCTGGCTCATCTGGATGGTTCGCTTTATCAATGGCTTTGTGAGAATGTAAATGGATGGGAAGGCTGCTTAGGTAAGGTGGTGGACGAAGAACGTATTCTTTACGCACAAGGACTTGAGCCTCAATTGACCTCGGCATCTGATAGCTTGTTTGGCGTGAAACTTAATTTAGATAATATTGATTCGGTGCATCGAACACCTGATGAATACAGAATGGAGAAAAAGACATTGGAAGAGCAAGTACAGCAGATTAATCATCAGCTCATGCGATTGTCTGTTACCCTTCAAGAAGATATATCTAAATTAGGAAAGAAGTATGCTTCATTGCTCAATCCACTTCGTCAGAGAGCGACATTATTAAAGGTGGAGGAGGAACAGATGCCAATCAAACGGCAGAATCTTCAAAATATGAGACATAAGTTGGAGATGGAAGAACAAGAATTGATTTCCCAAGAAAAAGAAGCACGTGAACGTATATTCAATGATGCTTTGTTGAAGGTCCAGGCTGAGAAAGAAAATAGAGAAAAGCATGAGATTAAAAATAAAAAGGAACTTAAAGATATTGATTCTTCTTTCAGCAAGTCATCGAAAGCTCTTGATGAAGAACTGCGTGTGTTTAAAGAAAATCAAGAAGTAGAACTTGCTGCTAGATGCCAAGAGCTTGATATTCAAAAATCTCAACTTGATGAGCAGCAGAAAGCCGAACTTGAAGGCAAAGGTGTTGATGTGAACCTCCTTCAGCAATATCGTAAATCCTTGGATGATTTGAATATATTATTGTCAAAGATTGAAAATGAGCGCCCATGTATAATCAGATATCGTGACGCAGAGCAAAATCTTTTCGCAAAAGAACCTGAAATCAAGAAGGCTATCAAGGATATTGAGCTACATATTACAATGATACGTCAGCGATATGATGATAAACGATTACGTATTGAAAAGAAAAAATATGAGTTGGATGCTAAACATAAAGATATTCTTAAAGAATTATCGCATAGGAGAGATGGGTTAAACTTATATCATCAGATGATAGAGAATGAACATTTAGTGCCTGTTACATATCTCTCAGATTCCAAGATGTCGTCAACTCATCTAGATTGTCAGCAATTGTTAACCCAGCTTAGAGGAACTGTAAATCAAAAACGTGAGACGATAGAAAAGCTTAAAGATGTAGTCGTGAGTTTCAATCGTAACTTCAAACCTCAGAATGCATTCCATTTTAATACAATGCCTGTAACTGATAATGATTATCTACAGATAGCCATCGATTTGCAAGATTTCCTAGATAACAATAAAATAGAGGAATTCCGTAGAAGAACCAGTGAACACTATAAAGATATTTTAGGAAGAATCTCGGCAGAAATAGGTGCGCTGATGAAACGTCGTTCGGATGTGGATGGCATAATACTAGACATTAACCGCGATTTTGTGGAAAAAAACTTTGCCGGTGTTATTAAAAGTATAGAATTAAGAGCAAATGAATCTTCTGACAAACTCATGCAGTTGCTGATGTCTATTCATGACTATACGGTAGAGAATGCACTCTCTATTGGTGAACTAAACCTCTTCTCAAGTGATAATAGAGATGAGGTAAATCGCAAGGTGGTGGATTATCTGAAGAGTTTATCACATCAGTTGCAAAATGAACCCAATAGACCAACTGTATCTTTAGGTGATACTTTCCGCTTGCAATTCCGTGTTAAGGAAAACGATAACGACACAAATTGGGTGGAACGTATAAATAATGTTGGCTCAGATGGTACTGATATTTTAGTGAAAGCAATGGTCAATATTATGCTTATCAATGTTTTTAAAAAGAAAGCGGCTAAAAAGAGCGGCGATTTTATAGTACACTGTATGATGGATGAAATAGGACGTTTGCATCCTAGTAATATCAAGGGTATTTTGCAATTCGCAAATTCA
>JAGBVS010000031.1 GCA_017630195.1 Bacteroidales bacterium
ACAATGTTACCTCCTTATCCTGAAAATTAATTGTTAAACAGATTTTACTATGGAACATAAGATAAAGATAGAACACAATAAACAGTATAACTTCACAATCGTGAGTTGTACAGAAGGTTGCTTCATTACATCGTGGAAAGAAGGTGATGATATATTGAACTATGAAGCATTTTCAAAGGCTTATCTTCCCCTTAATTCAGACACTTCAATGTATAGATGTATTACAGATGAAGATAATGAGAAATATAAGGCTCTCAAGCAAGAAACACTCATTAAAAAGGAAGAAGAAATAGAGATTATATTAAAAGAAAAGGGTGCTGAATAAGCACCCTTTATTTTTTGTATGTAATGTACGACTGTTGTTTTGTATACGTGGTGTTGACAGTACTGTATTCACCTATCTTAACCAACGTAGAATATATAGGCTTAATCTGCAAATCATCTAACCTGCGATTAGGGAAAACCAAATAAAAATCACCGTTTGTTATATAATCACCGTTGTTGAGAACATACCTGATGATAACAATGTCTTTTGGGTTATTTGCTTCACCATAAAAAGGTATATGCTCAGGGTTTTCAAACAACAGACAGTAATATTCTCCATCCTCCAATCCCTTAAGGTCAAGTTGGAATTGCAAATACAGTTCATTACCCATATCTGTGACCTGATATACACTTACCTTTTTACTGACAGTATTCTGTAATAGGATACTGTAATTTGGACTATCACTAATCTTCTTAGGTAAGTTTCTTACAAATGAAAAATATGCGGTTTCTGAGACGTTTTTAACTATAATCATATCAATGCGTTTTCTACTAAATATAAAGGAAAATAAGGGTGTTTTAACCCCAAAACAAAGGTATCTCAAATGATATTTATAGTAAAGTTTATACGAAAATGGATGAAGTTAAGAATAAGTTTGCGTTTGCTGCTCTCAACCCTTTCATAGAAACCAACATAGTTGAGAACGTAGCAAAGGAAATATCAGGAAAAGATTTTTATGGGTGGGGTATTGATAACAAGTATCCAAACTTCCTTTATGACCTGTTTGAGAGTTGTGCTACCTTTCAGAGTATCGTGAATGGTACAGCAGACTTCGTTTGTGGTGATGCTCTTGTACTCAATAATGGTTGGTCTTCTGTTGTTAACAACAACGGTGATACATTTGAAGACCTATATAGAAAAGTTGTTATTGATTATCTTATCTTTGGTGGTTTTGGAATACAGGTAATACGTAATTTCAATAACGATGTATCTGAACTTTATTGGGTGGATTTTCAGCAACTCAGAACGGATAAGAAGAATGAGGTTATCTTCTTCTCAGAGGATTGGGGTAAGTCGGCAGGTAGAGTGAAATATTTGGTTTACCCCAAGTTCAAAAAGGGAGACAATAATCAGACCTCAATTTTCTATTATAAGAATGACAGCAGCAGGGGAATATATCCTACACCTGTATATAGCGGTGCGATTACAGACCTTATCATACAGAAGAAAATAGGTCAGTTCCATTTGAATGAAATCTCAAACAACTTCCTTAGTTCAAAGATTATCAATTTCAATAACGGGATTCCTGATGATAATATGAAGAATGAGATTGAAAGGAACATAAATGAGAAGTTTGCAGGTTCAGAAAATGCAGGTCGTATACTGATATCTTTCTCAGAGAACAAGGACAGTGAAACAACTGTCACAGACCTTTCAACAGATGCTTTTGCTGACAGATATGATGCACTCAGCAAACGTACAATATCGCAGATTTTTACCGCTTTCAGGGCTACACCAAATCTGTTTGGTTTACCTACAGAAACAACAGGTTTCAATGCTCAGGAATATGCTGAATCTTTCAAGTTATATAATCGTACTGTAGTCAAGCCTATTCAGAAGAAGATAAACGATGTGTTTGACAAGATTTTTGGTATGGTTGGTAGTGTGACCATCACTCCATACTCAATTGAAAATAACGTGGAAAAAAATGTTGAATAATGGCTAATTTTATTGATGTACTACTTATAGATGAGGGGCTTATAAAGTCCACTACCAATATCAGTGATAATGTTTCAGGGGAATATATCTTACCTGCAATAAAATTGGCTCAGGATATTGACTTGGAAGCAGTTATTGGTACAAACCTCAGGGAAGCACTACAGAAAAAGGTTGTTGATGGGTCAATTGCAGAAGAAAATATATATAAGACGTTGTTAGATAACTATATTCAGCCTTATCTTACTTATTGTACAATAGTACACCTTATCCCAAACATATCTTGGAAGATAGCAAACGCAGGTGTATTGACCACTTCAGATGAAAAGATGTCACCTGTAAGTTCAATAGAGGTGGATAAGGTCAAGGCACATTATAAACATTTATCTGATGTATACAAGGATAGACTACAGAGGTTCTTATGTTCAAATTACATTAACTTCAAGGAACTTCACTCATATAAATCCTGTGATGAAATCAGAGCGAATCTGTATAGTTCTGCAAGTTGCAACCTCAACCTTGGTGGAGCAAGAGGACGTAGAAAATAGTGGAAAAGGTGCGATTTAAGCACCTTTTTCTGTTATAAGTATATTTATATTAAAATTGAAAGATATGACGTTAAAAACAATTATAGACCTTATTTTGGAGGTCGCAGGGAACAGACCAAACATAAAGACAGTAAGAGAGGGTAATGTATATGACCTCAACGATATTCCTGATGTTGAATATGGAGTATTTTACGTTACTCAGGGTACTCATTCTTTCTCCCAAGAGACAATTACTTATAACCTCAACTTATTCTATATTGACCGCCTTACCCCTAACTTGGATAACAGACTACAGATTCAGTCTGATGGTATAACGGAGATACAAAACATACTACTTCTTTTCGCTGAGACCTACGATGTTGAAATAGAGTATAATGCTAACGTGACAGCATTTAACCAAAGATTTGCTGATGATTGTGCAGGGGTTTTTGTCACAGTTCAAATTACTGATGTCAACGATTTTGGGGTGTGTGGTATTAACTAACAGGTTATCAATTTAATATATTTTAAGAGGTATGGAGAAGATTAGTAAAGGACTTGGCTTGGTTGAAAGAGCCTTAGAGATATTAGAAAAATATAAGATAAGAACTGTATTTAAGGGATGTTTCATAATCCTTATTATTGCAGCAGTAATAGGTTTCATCAACAATCCAACTTGGATATTCGATAAGTATCAGGAATGGGAAGAAAAACAGCATACTGAGAAGATGGAACTTACATACAAGAACAATGAAAAACTACATATCATTACTGAGAAACTGTTATACAAGACTGATGCAAAGAGAGTGATGGTACTTTCGCTTCACAACGGTAATGAAAGCAATGGTGGTCTTCCTTTCGCTAAGTGTAGTGCTGTATATGAAGCATTAAATGATAATGTACCTCCAATTGCAGGTCAGTATCAGGAAACTCAGTTAAGTCTAATACCTTTCGCAACTGAGTTATTCAAGAACGGTTATTGGTGTGGTGATGTTGAGGAACTTAAAAGGTATGATAAGGGACTTTATTATAAGATGAAGTCAAATGAAACAGAACATTTTGCTGCTTATGTGGTCAGGGGTATTGATGGTCCACTTGCTTTCATTTTCGTTTCTTTTGACCCTGTAGATACAACACACAAATGTACTGATGTAAAGGAATCTATTATACAGACAGGTCTTGAAATGGCAGTCTTAATGGAACTTAACAAACGATAAAAAGAGGTCACTATCAACAGTGACCTTTTCTTTACTTTATAACAGACCTATCATATAATAATGAAAAACAGTGGTTTTTCTATACTATAATATATATTGAGATATGGCTTATTTTACAATTGAGGAGTTCTTGAAATCTGACGTGGCAGAAGAACGTGGAATAGACAATACCCCAAATGAGAGGGAAATGGAAAATCTTAATGAACTTATTGAGATTATGGAGAAAATCAGGGTGCGATGGACTGAGTGGTGTGAGAAAAACGATAAGCCCGATCCACGCATAATAGTTACCTCAGGGTTTCGCTGTGATGCCTTAAACGAAGCCGTAAAAGGCTCTAAAACTTCTCAACATAGGACAGGTTCAGCAGTGGATTTTATAGCAGCAAATGGGTATACAAAAAGCCTGTATGGGGTAATTGTTTGTATGCTTAATAACGGTGAAATAGAGGTGTCTCAACTTATTGATGAAAATAGTTGGTCTTGGATACATCTTGGATTATATGAGGGTGGAAAATACAATCAATTGCTGAGTTTATGTACAGAGTAAGAAGTAAAAGTAAGAGTGTACGATGGTTATATTTGATTATCGTAACAGGGTTGGTTCTGCACATCATAACAGGATGCTCAACCTACAAGGAAATACCGATAAAGACAGAGATAAAAACAGAAGTAAGGGATAGTCTTATTTATTTAAAAGACACTGTTACAGTAGAAGTGCCTGTTGAGAAGATAGTGACTGTTCTTCCTCAGTTGGATACATCCTATCTTTCAACATCCTTAGCCAATTCAATAGCATATTTGGATGTTGAGAAACAGCAGTTGCATCATACACTTGAACAAAAGGGAGAATTGGAAATACAATATGATACTGTTGTTAGTATTGAGTATGTTAACAGGTTTATTGAAAAAGAAGTACCTGTTGAGGTTATTAAAGAAGTGAAGTACTTACCAACCATATTTTGGTTATCGGTAATATTCAATATTTTGGTCATAGTTTTTATAGGTGTTCGAATGTATTTAAAGTCCAAATTAGGCTGATTATATTGGAACAAATGTAATTCACACTATGTTGGTAAAAGTGGGCTTATGCGGTCAATAATCCGCAATTTTTGAGGTTAATTCACAGTGTACTGTGATTTATGAAATAGGGTTCAGTGGTTTTGGGATTTCGCTATGTGGACTTGTTGAGGGTGTAGGATGAAATACACCAAAAAAGGGGTTGTATTACGCAACCCCTTCGTATTTCCATATATATCCACCCGCAGTTTTACATCTATTTCTTAAACAATCGGGTATTGTTTTTATACCTAACATTTTTTTTGCTTCAGTAGCACTATCCCATCTTTTTATAATATCTCCGTTTAATGATAATTGTAAAATAGGTTTCATAGTTTTTTGTCTTAATTTCTCTATTGCTTCGGGGCTTCTTGTTTTTCCTTTTAATACTAAAGATATTTTTTCCCTTGTTTCGTTTGAAAACACTCTTATTCTATCAAATGCTGCTATTTTTTCTTTAGTTAAAGGGTTGTTGCAATTTTCTTTACGGGTGACCCATCGTAAGTTTTCAACTCTATTATCAGTACGGTCTGTATTTATATGGTCTATTTCAGGTTTATTATCGGGATTTGGTATAAAGGCTTGTGCTACAAGCCTATGTACCAAATATATTTGTTGTTTACCTTCTTTTGAAAACAATACTTTCATATAATTATTCGGGTCGGGTACTATCGTAAGAACCTTACCTTTCATAAGTCTTGAAATGTTCATTTTAGTAACAACTATTCTATCCAAACTTTTCACTCTTCCTAAATTACTTACTTGGTACAGTCCTTCGTACCCTTCTATATCTTTCCAAATCTCTTTCATAGTGAAAAAATACGGAAATTTTTTCTAAAAAACAACTCTATTTTACGTTGTAAAGTATGGTATATATAACAGGACTTGCAAGACCTCATATATAACAAACTAAAACAACTAAACACTATGGACACAACTATGATGAACGACAAGAAGTATTATGACAAGGACGACTTTGCAAGTCGTGGCGTTGGTAACACCGCATTAGGTCTCTCAATTGGCGCACTTGGTTTGGAAGTATTACGTAATGGTGGATTGGGTAATATACTCAATATGAATCCTCAGAATCAGGAAGAAAGTTCTTTCGGTTTATATAAGGGTTATCGTGATGCCGATGATGCCATAATTGC
>JAGBVS010000207.1 GCA_017630195.1 Bacteroidales bacterium
CATTTCTTTATTGTTTTGTTTTTTTAAAGTTACGAAAAAATATCCACTTATCAAACTGATAATCAATATTTTAAGTGTGATTTTTAAGAGGTTTTTTTAGGTCTCTCAAATTAGTTTTTAATTAAATTTAAACAGCTTCTTAGTTTTTGAAAATAAAATGAGTATGGAAGATACACACACATATATAGCTCATTCTGTAAATTCCAATGGCATTTTACAGACGATGAATGAACACTGTTCAGGAGTCGGAAAGATTATGCGAGGGTTCGCTTTGGATAAGTCTTTTGCAGATTTGTATGAATTTTGTGGAATAATTCATGATATGGGTAAGTATTCGGATGATTTTCAACGATATATTGCAGGTGATAATATTAAGACGAAACATTCCATATATGGAGCATTATATGCATCTGAAAATAAACATATAGAGCTTTCCTTGCCCGTTTTTGGCCATCATGCAGGACTCCCAAATAGTCCAGAGATGAGATTACAATTGAAGGCTGAATTTACTTGTGAAAAGGAAAAATATAACTGTATCTGTAAAAGATGGCTCAGTGACATTGGAAACCAATTTTGTTTACCAAACAATGAAAATTTTCTAGGCTTGTCAAATGTTCTGATGCAGGAGTTATTTGTTAGAATGTTATATAGTTCTCTAGTTGATGCAGATAGCCTTGATACAGAAAGACATTTTGATACAGAAAAGTTCAAGACAAGGATAAGTCCTTCATTTGATGCACAATTACTTTTGAATAGATTGCAACAGACATTAGATTCGTTTAAGGCTAATTCTGAGAATAGTGGAATAAATCAGTTACGTAATGATGTGCGTAAATATGCAGAATCTAAAGCAAGTATGTCTCAAGGTTTTTTCTCGTTGACTCTTCCTACAGGATTAGGTAAAACTATTTGTAGTATTAATTGGGCATTGCATCATGCACAACATCATAATAATATAAAGAGAATCATTGTTGTTTTGCCTTTTATAAGTATCATAGACCAAACTGCGGAAGTCTTGAAGAATATATTTGATGATGATAACTGTTGTTATGTTCTTGAACATCATTCTAATGTAAATTATTTAGAGAATGAAAATGAAGACAAGTATGATTCAAAATTGTTAGCTACTGAGAATTGGGATTATCCAATTATTGTCACTACGAATGTGCAGTTTTTTGAGTCTTTATTCAGCAACAAAAGATCATCTTGTCGAAAATTACATAATATTCAAGATTCTATTATCATTTTTGACGAAATACAAACATTACCTTTGGGTATAACGGAACCTACATTGACGATGTTGGAGAACTTGCAACAAGTTTGTAGATGTAGTATGCTCTTTTGTACGGCAACTCAGCCTGATTTTGAATCAAGGGATGGCTTTAGCGGAATAAAACATATAGAGTCATTAGTAGAAAATCCTCTGTTGGTATTTGAACAAACAAGACGAGTAACTTATCATCCTATTAATGATTATAAAGAAATAGCTATATCTGAATTATCAGATATGGTTGCAAAAAATCATCAGTCTTCACTTGTTGTTTTTAACACGAAGAAGAAAGCACGATTGTTCTTTGAAGAAATGAAAGATTGTTCTCAGTATCGGTTATTTCATTTATCAACATCTATGTGCCCGGCTCATAGGAAGAAAGTTATTAAGGAAATAAGAAATGCTTTACTTCTTGGAGAATATATTGTGGTGAGTTCTACACAGCTTATTGAAGCTGGAGTGGATATGGATTTCCCAATAGTATATAGGGAACTTGCCCCTTTGGAGTCTATCATACAATCGGCAGGTAGATGCAATAGAGAAGGAAAGATGAGAGATGAAAACGGAAGTGAGAAAAAAGGAGTCGTATATTTGTTTTCATTGACGGAGTCGGGTCAACCAAGTAAGCAATATCGTTCTTGGTCTGAGTTTGCAAATCTTCTTTATAAAGGGAATGAAGAGAAACTATACACACACGATTTTTATAGTTACTATTATAGAGAACTTATTAGTAATTTTGCAAATACAGATAAGTTGAGTATAACAAATGACAGAAAGAAACTACTATATCAGACCGTTGCCGAAAAATATAAAATTATAGATGATAAAACTCAGTCAATCTTCATTTTCAATTATAATGAAGAAAGTTTAGAACTATATAACTGTATAAAGAATCGAGAATTCCTTACAAGACAAGAACGTCAACTTGTATCTCAATATAGTGTTCAAGTTTATGATAAATTCTTGAAAGAGAATAAGTCTTTTGTAAATATAGAAAAATGTAGTATTTTAGTATGGTATGGCTCATATTCTGAAGATTTTGGATTGCCTTTTATACAGGATTTCAGTACGATAATAATATAAATGATATACTATGCTTGATAAAGAAACAATTAGATTGAAGGTTACGGGAGACTTTGCATGTTTTACCCGTCCCGATTTGAAAGTGGAACGTATGAGTTATCCGTGCATGACTCCATCTGCAGCACGTGGTATTTTAGAAGCGATTCTATGGAAAAAAGAATTTCAATGGTTAATTAAAAGAATTATTGTTCTCAAACCTATTAAATTTGCTTCAATTAAAAGAAATGAGATAAAGAAAAAACAAAGTTACAAAAGTGGACCGATTTATATAACAAAAGAAAACAATGAAAATCGTGTTCAACGAAATAGTATAGTGCTAAAAGATGTTGGCTATATTATTGAGGCATCGATTTATGTCGATGAAGATGTCATAAGAAGGACTAAAAATAGTGAACATCCTATTACCGTAAAGAAATATCGTGAAATGTTTGAACGTCGAGTGAAAAAGGGACAATGTTGGCATCAACCATGTTTGGGAACAAGAGAATTTGTTGCGGATTTTTCTATTCCTGAAGAACACGATAAACCATTGGATATAACATATCCAATAGGTAGTATGCTTTACGATATGTATTATGATGAAAAAGGGAATGCTACTCCCTTGTTTTTCTATGATGTAGCTATTGTCAATGGTGTTCTTGAATGTCCTGAGGATAAAGCCAAGAAGATGTTGTCGTCTTCTCATCTTCAGCCTAAACAATCAGATGAATATAATCGTGTTGTTTACGAACATTATAAAGAAGAGGAGGCTGATATATGATACATGAATTGGTAGAATTTGGGAAACGAGTGACTAAAGGTAAAAGTCGTGCTTTGAAGGAAGAGACTTATTCTATTATTCTTGTAATAGATGAATTGGGCGTATTCCAAAAATTTATAATTGGAGAGAAACGGGATATCTTAGCAGAAGCCATTACTGCTAAGAAAGGAAAATCACGCTTCCTACTTGATAAATGTGAAGAAGTTCTTGGTATAGGAGAAGGTGATGTTAATAAGAAACATGAACTTTTTTTGAAGAAACTTGAATGTTATAAGACTTTGCCTGTCCTTGAGCCAATATTCAAATTCTATGATGAAAATAATATTAACGGTCTTAGAAAAGCCAAAGCTGATTTTGAAAAATTGGACAGGAATGACCAAAAAGGTAATATCACTTTTATGGTGGGTGCTACGCTTTTATTGAAAACTGAAGAAGTTAAAAATGCCATTATCAAGTGCTTTGAGGAAGAGGAACAGAAACTGGTCAATGGAAGGATATGCTCTATTTGTGGTTCTTCTCAAATACCAGTTTTAGACGAACCTCACGGATTAGTGAAGATGCCAAAAGGACAATCGGCAGGTAGTGCTTTAGTATCATATAACGATAAAGCCTTTGAATCATATGGTTTAATAGGAAATCTTAATTCTTCTATATGTAGAGAGTGTGCAAGAAATTACATTGATGGATTAAGTTTTTTATTGTCAGATGGTCTTATGGTGAAAAACAAAGAAAATGATAAGAAAAAAACTTATTACCATTATAAGCATAGGATAAATATCAGTGATACTACGGTTGTTCTCTTTTGGACAAAACAAGAGACAGAAGAGGTAAATCTTTTTATGATATACGATGAACCTAACGAAGTTGAAGTAAGAAACCTCTTTGAATCTGTGTTGAATGGTGATAGCAGGATAGGTCCTGTTGTTGAATCCAATATGTTTTATAGTCTTACTCTTTCATCTGCAGCTGCTCGAATTGCGGTTCGAGATTGGACTGCAATTAGTTTGGAAGACTATAAGTGTAACCTTGCTGATTGGTTTCAAGATATAGAAATACAGGACTACAATGGCAAACTGATATATAGCCCTTTGAGATTGCTTATTAGTGCGTTTCAACGTCGTAAGAAACAAGGAGAGAGAGCTAAATCAGACTTGGTTTCCAAGGCAAGAATCGGTTCAATACTTTGGAATGCTGCGATAAAAGGTCGGTCATATAAGATTCCTCTTGAGATACTGCAATCAGTATTGAATAGAATATATGTTGAAGGAGAGTTTTCTCCATATAGAGCCGCTATAATTAAATTGATTATTAATCGTAATACAAATAAAAATATGGAATCACATCTAAATGAGTCTAATAGAAGTATTGCCTATATGTGTGGCAGATTGTTTGCCGTCATTGAGTCAATGCAGTGGAAGGCCATAGGTAATGTAAACAGTGGCATTAAAGAACGTTTTTTTGCTGCAGCTGTATCTCAACCTGCATATGTTTTTGGGTCTTTGTTGACAAAGAATGTGCCAATCTACCAACATAAAATAGGTGGATACTTAGCAAAAGAACTAAATGAAATCGCAGGTATCATTAGTGAGAGAGGAAGTTTTCCTCAACGTTTTACTCTTATTGAACAAGGTGAGTTTGCGTTAGGTTATTATTTCCAACAAACTCATAAAATTAACAACGAAAAGTTAGAAGGTGTAAATTCTTAAATAAATATATATGGAAAACTACATTAGAAACCGTTATGACTTCGTTTTCCTTTACGATGTGAAGGACGGAAATCCAAATGGAGACCCTGATTTTGACAATCAGCCGAGAATTGATTTCGAGACAAGAGAAGGCCTTGTATCAGACGTTTGTATTAAGCGTAAGGTTCGCAATTATGTTCAACTTAAAGTTGAAGCTGGTGAACTTTCTCCGGATAATTATGATATTTTTATTCGACAAGGAAATGTTCTAAACAACATTATCAGCGAGGAGAGTGAAAAAGCTAGTGGCGATGAAAAGAAAGGTCGCATAGCTATGTGTGACAAGTATTTTGATGTTCGTACATTTGGTGCTGTATTAAGTACTGGTAGTGAAGAAGCCAAGGAAGAGGACAATTCTGAGGTAACAAGTTCTAAAGAAAAAAAAGAGAAAGGAAAAAAGAAAAGAGCACTTGGAGTTGTTCGTGGTCCGGTACAATTCGTGTTTTCGAGAAGTATAGATCCAATTGATAGTAGAACACATTCTCTTACAAGATGTTGCGTAACCAAAGAAGCAGACAGGGATAAAGAGAGTACTTTTGGAAATAAATCAACTGTGAGTTATGGACTCTATCGTATGCATGGATATATTTCGGCATTTGATGGTGAGAAATGTCATTTTACAGAAGATGATTTGAACCTCTTGTGGGAAGCTCTTAGAAATGCGTTTGAACATGATCATTCGGCAGCTCGTGGAGAAATGAATGCTCGTGCCTTAATCGTGTTTAGACATGAATCTAAATTAGGGAATGCTCGTTCTTCTCAATTGTTTGACCTTGTCAAGGTTAATAAACGAACGGAGGTAGAATACCCTCGTCAATTTGAAGATTATGAAATCAGCATCGACGAAAACAACCTTCCAACAGGTGTGGTAATTGAAAATTTGATTTGATTCCTCATGCCAAAACGTCGTGAAATAAGAAACAGTACTGCCGAGTTCCTTATTTTCCAATTGGAGAATAAGGAACAAGGTGTTGAGGTGTACTACAAGGATGAAAATGTGTGGGCAACTCAAAAGGCTATGGCGACGCTGTTTGATTGCTCTACGGACAATGTGGGATTACACCTTAAAAATGTGTACGACACAGGAGAGTTAATTCCTGAGGCAACTACCGAGAAATTCTCGGTAGTTCGTCAGGAAGGAAATAGAACTGTCAACCGTAATCTACAATTCTACAGTCTTGATGCAATCATTGCTGTTGGCTATCGTGTAAATAGCATCCGTGCTACACAATTCCGTCAATGGGCTACAAATGTTCTTCGCCAATATGCTATCCGGGGCTACGTGGTTGACCGCAAGCGTATGGAGAATGGTTCTTTCCTTGGGGAGGATTATTTTGAGCATCTGCTAGCTGAAATACGAGAGATTCGTCTTTCGGAACGTCGCTTCTATCAGAAATTGACAGATATATATGCTACCAGTATGGACTATAATAAGGATGCTCCTACTACACGACTGTTTTTTCAGCGGATACAGAACAAGATGCATTATGCAGTGCACGGACGTACGGCTGCTGAACTGATAATGGAAAGAGCTGATGCCGACAAAGAACACATGGGGCTGACTACTTGGGAGAATGCTCCAGATGGTAAAATTGTCAAAACTGATGTAGCTGTAGCGAAGAACTATCTTAAAGAGATGGAACTTGAGGATATGGGACGTATTGTGACGGCAGTTTTGGAGTTTGCTGAAAGTCGTGCTAAACGTCATATCCCGATGACAATGGAAGACTGGGCAAAGCGTATTGATGCTTATCTTTCAAGTGACGAGCGTCCTATATTGACTGATGCTGGAAGTGTGAGCCATGAGAAAGCTGTGATGCATGCTGAGACAGAGTTTGAAAAGTATCGTATTGTGCAAGATAGATTATTCCAAAGCGATTTTGATAGATACTTGGTGGCTCTGCCATTTGAAAATGACGGTTCAATTAAAACAGAATAGCACATGATATATGCTGAAGATGATATGCTCATGTTGTCGGGGATACAACACTTTATGTTTTGTCCCCGACAATGGGCGTTGATACATATAGAGCAATTGTGGGAAGAAAACAAACTCACAGTTGAAGGACATCTTTTGCACACTAATGTTGACAATCCGTCATATAGACAAAAAAATGGTGATACTATCACATTAAGGTCTGTTGCAATAGCATCAAAAAAGTTGGGACTATATGGCTTTACTGATGCCGTGGAACTTATTCCTACTTCCGATAAGGATAAGGGAATCAAACACAATAAATATCCGGGGTTATGGAAGCCTTTCCCCATAGAATATAAAAGAGGGAAGCCAAAATCAAATATGGCTGATGAGGTACAACTCGCAGCACAAGTTATGTGCCTTGAAGAGATGTATGAGATTACTATTGACTATGGTGCAATATTTTACGGGGAAATTAAGCATCGTTCCGTAATTCATATATCGGAAGATTTAAGGCTATTGACAATGCGTCTTGCCAAAGAAATGCACAAAATACACAAAGAAGGTGCACTTCCAAAAGCAGAAAAAAGTTCTTGTTGCGGGAAATGCTCTTTAATAGATATTTGCATGCCCAAAACGAAGAAACAAAACAATATAGACACATACTTAAAGAAAAATTTATATGAGGAAATTACTTAATACTTTATATATAACAACGCCCGAAGCCTATCTGAGTAAAGATGGAGAAAACGTAGTTGTATCGGTTAATCAATCCGAAGTGTTCAGAATTCCGATTATAAACATAGAAGGAATTGTTACATTTGGCTACAAAGGGACTTCTCCAGGATTGATGAAACTCTGTGCCGACAACAGGGTTTCTATCACTTACTTGTCGCCATTCGGAAAATACATTGGCAAATTTGAAGGTCCAATAAAAGGCAACGTATTACTTCGCACAAAACAATGGGACTTGTCTAAGGATAAAGAATTCTCCTTAGGCATAAGTAAATTATTTATAGCAGGGAAGATACAAAACTACAGGAACATACTCTGTCGCTACATAAGAGATAATGGACAAAACGAAGATGTAGATGCTGCGATAGTTTATCTTAAACGGAGCAAAGAAAGAGCACTTAAAATTAATGATTTAGATTCGTTGAGAGGGATTGAGGGCGATGCAGCCAATCACTATTTTGAAATATTTCCAAATCTCATATTAAATCAAAAGAGTGACTTCATATTCAAAGGACGTAGTAAACGTCCGCCTAAAGATGCTGTAAATGCAATGCTTTCTTTTGTATATACTCTTATTGCATCCGATGTCACTGCTGCCCTTGAAACCGTAGGATTAGATCCTTATGTGGGTTTCTTTCATACTCTGAGACCTGGCCGACCGTCACTTGCTCTCGACTTGATGGAAGAGTTAAGGGCTTATCTGGGAGATAGACTAGTATTGTCTTTGATAAACAAGAGACAAATATCCATTAGGGAGTTTATTTCGCAGGGAGAAGAGGGTATAGCAATGACAGAGTCTGGAAGAAAAATTCTTTTGACCGCATGGCAAAATAGAAAAAAGGAAACTATTACACATCCGTATTTAGAAGAAAAAATCCCTATAGGGTTAATTCCTTATGCACAAGCGATGCTTTTGGCTCGTTATATCAGGAACGATTTAGATAATTATCCAGTATTTTTAATCAGTTGAACTATGATGGTATTAATAACATACGATGTTGACACTATGTCCGAAACTGGCAGTAAACGACTACGCAAGGTTGCCAAAGAATGTGTAAACCATGGACGCAGAGTACAAAATTCAGTTTTCGAATGTCTATTGACAGAAGCTCAGTTTGTAATTTTGAAATCAAAACTTGTCAATATTATTGATGCAGAATTAGATAGTATTAGATTTTATTTTTTAGGAAATAATTGGAATAACCGAATAGAATCTATAGGAAAAACAACTACTTTTGCAATAGATTCAGAACTTATAATATAGACTTGCGGATTATATGCTTTGCAAAAAACACTAAGTTTTCGCATTGGCTGATAATCAGTGTCATAATGCAATTTTGATGATTCCGAAATGTTTCACACACACAAAAAAAGACAATTCGCAATTCGTATCATTAAACACTTTGACTATTAGTCTATTATAATGTTCGCGGTCGTGCCCTTCGTGGGCACGTGGATTGAAACAGAAAGTTAGGCAAGAAAGTAGAGGTGTTATCCCAGTCGTGCCCTTCGTGGGCACGTGGATTGAAACCTTTTTTGCTCCCCAATCGGACGAAGTTAACATGTCGTGCCCTTCGTGGGCACGTGGATTGAAACTGAGATGCAAGAGGTATTAGAAGCCCTTACGGGGTCGTGCCCTTCGTGGGCACGTGGATTGAAACCAAGTTCGGGCAAATTACCTTTCTGACCAAGCCCGTCGTGCCCTTCGTGGGCACGTGGATTGAAACAAAAGTGCCTTATGTTACTACTAAGTCGTTTGCCGTCGTGCCCTTCGTGGGCACGTGGATTGAAACTAACACAAATACACAAGTTACGGGTCAACAGAGGTCGTGCCCTTCGTGGGCACGTGGATTGAAACACTATAACGATTATAACCCGTTGAAAGTCACGCTGTCGTGCCCTTCGTGGGCACGTGGATTGAAACTTTCAGATTGCCCCATTCAGAGACCATTTCAAAGTCGTGCCCTTCGTGGGCACGTGGATTGAAACCTTGTTGCTGATAGTCCAGAGGTTAAGGACTATAGTCGTGCCCTTCGTGGGCACGTGGATTGAAACTCAATCAGCCAATCTGCAGGGAAAGGCGCGCAGGTCGTGCCCTTCGTGGGCACGTGGATTGAAACTATCGAAGTCCCGTCAGGTCTTGCGACGGGTGGTGTCGTGCCCTTCGTGGGCACGTGGATTGAAACAGAGCGAAAATGATTGCAGTTGTGTCGCCTTCGTGTCGTGCCCTTCGTGGGCACGTGGATTGAAACTATTGTTTTAGAGGACGGCAATTTAAATGCTTGTCGTGCCCTTCGTGGGCACGTGGATTGAAACATTTTCTCCGCCCCAAGACCCGCTTTCACAAGCAGTCGTGCCCTTCGTGGGCACGTGGATTGAAACATAATAATGTCTGTGAGAATTGTCATTCACGCTAAGTCGTGCCCTTCGTGGGCACGTGGATTGAAACAATATATGCAACTTTTTAGGCGTTTATTAAACACGTCGTGCCCTTCGTGGGCACGTGGATTGAAACGAGCCATGCGACCGCAACGTTATGCCCGTACGCTGTCGTGCCCTTCGTGGGCACGTGGATTGAAACTCTTGTATGATATTTCAGTAGGATTAACAACAGTGTCGTGCCCTTCGTGGGCACGTGGATTGAAACTATATGCGAATGTCTGCAAGTATTCTGCATCATCGTCGTGCCCTTCGTGGGCACGTGGATTGAAACTTTTGTTTCGCTATCGTAATATCCTGACTTGATGAGTCGTGCCCTTCGTGGGCACGTGGATTGAAACGATTAAAACCCGCGAAAAAAATCAAAAAAAGATAGGTCGTGCCCTTCGTGGGCACGTGGATTGAAACTCCTATGATAGCATTATTTATACTATCAGAAGCAGTCGTGCCCTTCGTGGGCACGTGGATTGAAACTTTTGTTTCGCTATCGTAATATCCTGACTTGATGGTCGTGCCCTTCGTGGGCACGTGGATTGAAACCAATCATTGGTAGCAATACTTGGATCAAAGACGCGTCGTGCCCTTCGTGGGCACGTGGATTGAAACTGAAACCTCATAATCTTTTCGATTGCGTGCCGTGGTCGTGCCCTTCGTGGGCACGTGGATTGAAACTCCGTTGGCAAGTCTAATGTGAACGTTGTCCCAGTCGTGCCCTTCGTGGGCACGTGGATTGAAACTCAACATACTTGACTTCGTACTGCACCACCGTGGTCGTGCCCTTCGTGGGCACGTGGATTGAAACACGCTGACGCTTTAGCGTGGTGTTGAGTTCTTTGTCGTGCCCTTCGTGGGCACGTGGATTGAAACTCCGTTGTCTTGTTCGCCACCTTTTCGTCGTAAGTCGTGCCCTTCGTGGGCACGTGGATTGAAACCAAAAATTGACCATCTCTAATTCCTCATCTACTTTGTCGTGCCCTTCGTGGGCACGTGGATTGAAACTTTCAAATTTACATATAAATGATAAACTCGAAGGTCGTGCCCTTCGTGGGCACGTGGATTGAAACAAGATAACTGTCGTAATACCTACCGTCATCGCAGTCGTGCCCTTCGTGGGCACGTGGATTGAAACTCGCAAAAATAATCGGACGTTGCAGAAAATCACTGTCGTGCCCTTCGTGGGCACGTGGATTGAAACAGATTTGAAATGTCAG
>JAGBVS010000208.1 GCA_017630195.1 Bacteroidales bacterium
TCATTATCCATCATAATATTTGAGTATAATATTAATGAAGATAATGAAATAAATAAGACAACAAAAAGTTTGCAGATTTTCATAATTATAGGATTTTAGGAATATTGTCAATAGAATATAAGGCGGGTTCTATTTATTAACTTTTCCTCTCTTTAATTATGGGCAGAACCGCATTATTCCCATGATAGAAGATTTATATTGAATCAGATTATAAAAAAGTCTCTGTAGATGAATGCTGTAATTCATATCCTGCAGAGACTTTCATTTAATGAATCTGTTCTTTCCTAATATTTGTGTGTTATTTTCCATATTGTATCCTTTCATTTTTCAGTTCAGCAAAGTTTATAATTTTATTTCAAAAATACAATAGTTTTTTAATATTTTTTTACAAAAATCTGGGGGGTAAACATTGAGTATCATATAGTAAAAGTGAAATCAACAAGATACTGAGGAATTTTTTTAAATCTCAGAAATTCAGAATCTCAAAACCTCAGAAGAACTTTGAACTCTAAACTCTGAAATCTAAACTCTGAACCTTTTTAGTAATGTAGTAATGTAGTGATGTGAAAAACTCCTCTATTCCCTCTATTCCCTCTAAACCCTCTACACCTCTAATCCCTCTATTCCCTCTAACCCTGAATTCCCAAAAAAAGAACCCCAGAAAAAATTCTGAGGTTCTGAGATTTTGATGTTCTGAGTTTCTTCTATTATTAAACAAGTCCAGCGAATCCCATGAAAGCTAATGCGAGGATTCCGGCTGTCACTAATGCGATAGGCACGCCTTTCATTCCGTTTGGAACGTCAGACAATGTGAGTTGCTCACGTAATCCTGCGAAGACTACCAACGCTAATGTGAAACCGACGCCATTGGCTAAGGCGTACATTGTGCCTTCTAACAAACCGAAGTCTTTTTGTATCACAAGGATTGCAACACCAAGAACGCAGCAGTTAGTTGTGATGAGTGGTAAGAAAACACCCAATGCTGCATATAATGAAGGACTTATCTTTTTCAATATGATTTCTACCATCTGTACCAAAGCCGCTATGACCAAGATGAATGCTATGGTCTGCAAGAATCCTAAGTTAAAAGGATTTAACAGATAGTGCTGAATGAGCCATGTTACGATGGTTGCTAAAGTTATGACGAAGATAACGGCAGCACCCATACCTAATGAGGTGGATATTTTCTTGGAGACACCGAGGAAAGGGCAGATGCCAAGGAACTGTGTCAAAACGATATTGTTTACGAATATTGCCGAGATAAATATAAGTAAGTATTCCATATCTTAATATCTTTAATTGTCAATAACTTATTTTGATTTCTTTAAAAGTCTGTTCATGATGGCGATGAGATAACCCATAGCGATGAAGGCACCTGGAGCGAGGACGAATACCAAGATAGCGTCGCCGCCGATGAACTTCCATCCGAAGATGGAGCCGCTGCCTAAGATTTCACGGATTGAACCTAAGATGGTGAGTGCCATAGAATATCCTAAACCCATGCTGATACCGTCGATGGCTGATGCGCCTATGCTGTTCTTGCAAGCGAAGGCTTCTGCACGTCCGAGGACGATACAGTTAACGACGATGAGCGGGATGAAAAGACCGAGAGTCTCATAAATGCTTGGGAGATATGCCTGCATCAAAAGCTGTAACACTGTCACGAATGATGCGATGACGACGATATAACAAGGGATGTGTACTTTATTAGGGATGAAGTTTTTCAATAATGATATACACATATTTGACAATATCAAGACGAATGTCGTTGCCAAACCCATGGAGAGTCCGTTGATGGCGCTGGTTGTAGTTGCCAATGTTGGACAGCATCCGAGGAGAAGTACGAATACCGGATTTTCCTTGAAGAATCCTTTTGTTAAGTTGTTCCAGTTAGCCATGATTAAAATCCTCCTTTGTTGTTTTCAAATGTTAATAATGCGCGGTTTACAGCATCGCAGAATGCTCTTGAGCTGATTGTAGCTGCTGTGATGGCATCAACATCGCCGCCGTCTTTCTTTACTTTGAAGTTGAAAGAATCAGCTCTCTTGTCGTTGAACTGGTCTTTGAATGCAGGTTCTGACATCTTGGAGCCTAAGCCTGGAGTCTCGGCATGTTGTAACACAGAGATGTTTTTCAAGGTGCCGTCTGCTAAGATGCCTACCATCAGACTTATGTTGCCGCTGAATCCTTTGTTGGTGAATGTCTCAACTGCAGCTCCTATGAAGTTGTTGTCGGCGTCGTATGCGAGGTAGAATGGAATCTCTGCGTCTTCACCAGCTACTGCCGATTTTACTGTGATGTCTTTTAATGTCTCAAATTCAGGAAGTACGTTCTTGATAGCCTCTGTTTTCTTTGCTGTCTCTGCTGCTGCGATAGGTTCTTTGGTAGCGTTATAAACTACGCCTAACACACCGCCTGATACTACGCATATCACGAATAAGGCTACAAACATATTTATTAATGTATCTTTCTTTGCTGCCATAATCTTATTATTTTACAGGGTTACCGAAACGTGTTGGTTTACATGCTTTGTTGATTAAAGGAACAAAAGCGTTCATGATTAAGATGGCGAATGACATACCTTCTGGGTAAGCGCCCCAAAGACGGATGATGATTGTCAATGCGCCTACGCCAATAGAGAAGATAATCTTGCCTTTCATTGTCATCGGTGATGTTGCCATGTCGGTTGCCATGAAGAATGCACCGAGCATTAAGCCACCGCCGAAGATATGTACCATTGGATGAACGAATTGTACAGGGTCGATGAGCCAGCATATTGTTGATACGATGGCTACTGTAGCTATGATGATGACAGGTGTCTGCCAGTCGATGACTTTTCTTATTATCAAGAAGAGACCGCCGATGATGATTGCGATGGAACCTATCTCACCGAGAGAGCCGCTGTAGATAAAGCTTTGGATTTTATCGTAAATGATTAAATCGTTGGCTGCTATGCCTTGGGAGAGGCCTTCTTTTACATAGCCTAAGAGTGTTGGTCCAGTGACGGCATCGGTGAGTGCCTCGCCGAACAATGGCTGAGGTGTTGGCCATGTTGTCATTGCGACAGGGAAGGAGATGAGCATGAAGACACGTCCTACCAATGCTGGGTTAAATGGGTTGTTGCCTAATCCGCCGAACGACATCTTGCCGATGCCGATGGCTACGATAGAACCTACTATTATCATCCATGCTGGAATGTTGGATGGTAAGTTGAAAGCTAACAACATACCGGTTATTATTGCTGAGCCGTCAGCTATTGTGCATGGACCTTTGATGAGGTATTTCTGAATCAACCATTCGACTAAGACGCATGCTGCTACTGATATTAAAGTCACGCGTACTGCGTTGAAACCGAAATAATAAATTGAAAATAAGAATGCAGGCATCAGAGCGATGATGACGCTGTACATTATTTTCTTTGTGCTTTCTCCTCCGTGAACGTGAGGTGAGCCTGATATTGTGTAATTATTCATCTCTTAATTATTTCTGATTACGTGAACGAATTAATTGACCTGTCTTATTCTTGCCGTAACGTATGTAGTCTAA
>JAGBVS010000209.1 GCA_017630195.1 Bacteroidales bacterium
ACATTCATTTCTTCTACCATCATTCCTAAACAAGTATAAATTCTAACAGCTGACAGATGATGGTTGGCAGCAGACAGTTTGACAATGTCTTTTGCCGGATTAGGATATACAGAAATCATATCAACTTCATTTTCTGCATATTCTCTGACTGTTGTAGTATCAACTGGTATAGGCCTCAATATTGGAAAACCACCATTAAGGTTTTCTGTATCTTCAATCCAGACAGAACCGTCCATTGCTCCGGCATTCAATGCTTCAAGCAAATCGGCTGTGTTATATTGAGGATTTTCAAGAATCCATGATGTTGCTGTCGAGCCTTCGTTAAAGCGACTTGATTCTGGAATTTCAGCATAAGCCTGCACTCCTAAATCATAAATCTTATCATCTATTTCATCATTACCGAACCAATAACAGTTACTAATTTCTGTATCTTCTAAAAGAGCAATCAAGATATGCGTATAAATTTCATTGCTCTGTGGTGTAGGCGATTTTGTAATATTTCCGGCGTTATACACATTATGTATGAAACCTCCTGATGTAGGAGAGCCTGTTATACCTCCAATCTGAATATGTGATACTTTATAGTCATAGTCATAGTTATTGATTTCAACGATAATCTCTCCTGTATTGTATGAATCTGAAATTTTACCGTCGCTACCACATATTCCTCCAGCCAATATCATGTTGAAATGGTAACCTGTAATTTTTCCTCTATTGCCACATCTTCTTATCACAGTTTTGAGAGCGGCACCTGTCATACCGCCGGCATTACCTGCTGTTATAGCTCCTAAGTTTATGCAATCTTCTATGATAATGTTAACACCACCTTGACCAATCATTCCACCTGCAGTCGTTGATGGTAAAGATCCCTTAATGCCAACTTGACCATAATTTCTGCAATTTATTATCATAAATCCTTCACCATCGCCCATAATGCCACCTATAAAATCGCCGTCAATATTACCGTGATTTTCACAGTTCTCTATATTAAAATTATAGACAGAACCTTCAGAAAAGCCAACAATTCCTCCGTTATTAAGCACTCCAGCGACATCAGCGCGATTGATACAGTCTTTAATTAAAACAAGATCATGAAAATCGGTTGTAGCAAGTGAACTACCAATAATTCCGCCGCAACACCATGCAGAAGTTTTAACTTTACCTTCAACATCACAATTATAAATACTTGTGTTTATAGCATGAGCTGCCACTATTCCTGCCATTGCATTTGTAAGGTCACTAAAATCTGGGCTCGCAGAAACTTGTGCATCAGTAAAATTAATATTTTTAATAACAGCACCTTTTGTGCCACCAAAGAATCCGGATTTTAACTTGTCATTACTATACATATTCTTGATAGTATGATTGTTTCCATCAAAGACTCCTGTAAAATAATATGGATCTTTTCCTATCGGTGTCCACAGAAAACCGATGTTACCCTCAAGGTCGATGTCGTTAGTTAAAATATAGCAGGCATCGCCTCCGGTACCGTTATTTGTCTGTTGTGCAAGAAGCACTAATTGTTCCGGAGTAGCTATCTGATATGGATTTTCAGAAGTGCCGTCACCGCCAGCATAATCGTCAGCGGCGGCTCTGCTTTTAATTTCTGTATTTGAAATATTTCTTGAGTCGATATATTCTTTCAGTTGTGCATATCTCATCTCATAGATTGAAGCATCATAGTTGTCTGATGAATACTCGACATAGTGTCTCAACTCTTGTGCAGAGACATTTGTTACGCATAAAAGCAAAAGGAAAAGTAAATTCAATTTTTTCATAATGACAGATATTTAATTGGGTTCTATTTATTGCTAATTTTCTCTACTTCTGTAGTTTTATTTGTTTATAATTCACTTCTGCAAAGTTTATAATTTAATTTCAAAAATCCAAACTTTTTTTAATATTTTTTATAAAAAATCGGGGGGGGTAACTTGTTGATATACATTTTATTAAAGGAAAAGAAATAAAAGTGACAATGGAGACGGAGAACAGATTTTGTATCCGTCTCTGTCTCCATTATCCGAAATATGTTGTCCGTTGAGATAGCTATAGAATTATGAAGAATATGATACGTCTCATAACATTTTCAATTCTACATTCTTTCAATTGTCTTTGTCGTAGAAAATCCTTCGACTAATTCTATCGTCTCTACTTTTCCACCTTTATTAATAACGATGTCGTAGCCGACGATGTCTTCTGCTTTGTAATCTTTGCCTTTTACAAGTACGTCAGGCTGAACGCGTTTGATTAAATTATAAGGAGTGTCTTCGTCAAAGAACATTATCGCATCGACGAATTCCAACGCTGCCAACACCACAGCGCGTGCCTTTTCATCATTGACTGGTCGCGATGGACCTTTCAATCTTTTTACAGAAGCATCAGTGTTCAAACCGATTATCAATACATCGCCAAGGTCGGCGGCTTTTGAAAGATATTCAACATGTCCACGATGCAAGATGTCGAAACAACCATTCGAAAAAACTATCGTCTTTCCCTCCTCACGCCATAAGTTCAACATCTCTTCAAGAGATTTGTCATCTAAAATCTTATCGTAAATCTTTTTTAAATGCTTCATGTTAATCCTCCTTTAGCCTTTTGTCTTTAGCCATTAATCGGTTTCCTTCTGTCCATAAAGAACATAATGACATAAGAAATAACGCCTGTGATGAGATAGAATATCATCTGACTTGTGTGATTTATCGTGACGAACGAAACCGCTGCTGCTTCTGAGATGCCGTAAAATCCGTTTAATAAAAGTATTCCGATGAAGTGATAGACTCCCATTCCACCTGGAACTGGTGCTACAACTCCGAGTGTTGCTAATCCTAATAAAGTGATGGCTTCTGTCAGACCGAGATGCGAGGTCTCTGGAAGCATATAGAATGGCAGCCACGTCATTACGACATAAAATCCCCATATTAATAATGTATAAAGTATAAACAGACCTTTCTTCTCCATTGTGAAAATAGTCTTGATGCCGTCGAGGAAACCGTTGCATATCGAGGCGATTTTCTTGTAGATTTTGTTTTCTGTTATTATGCTTTTTTTCTTTTTGAAAATAAATACTATAACAACGAGAAGTAATATTAATGCAGATATTGAAATCACACCTAAAACGACGTTATTTTTTAATGATTCTATCAATGGGTTAAGCCATGACGTTATCAGACTTCCGAGCAGATTCCATTGAAAAAGAACGACTAATATCGCCATTGCGAAAAGAACAGCAAGGTCGAGGACGCGTTCTGAGATAACGGTTCCGAATGATTTGTCGAAAGGAATATTTTCTTTTTTGGTGAGAGTTCCGCAGCGTGTCACTTCGCCGAGTCGAGGGAAGACCGTATTGGCGAAATAAGCTATCAGGACAGATTCGTAAGTCGATGAGACTCTGGTTTTATAGCCGAGAGACTCTATCAAGATATTCCAGCGTAAGGCTCTGAAAAACAAAGATATTCCTAAACATGCTAAACTTAGCAACATCCAGGAATATTTTGCAGTCTTGACATAATCCAAGACTTCTGTGAAATTTATTTTTCTAAAGCAAAGCCAAAGAAGAAGAACTCCCAATAAAAGGAAAATGATATACGTTAATGTATTGGAAATCTTCTTTTTCAATGCTTTATATTTTATTGTTTTCGTTAGGGAATACGATAGAAGGCTTGTGTTTTTTTGCTTCTTCGAAATCCATTGAGCAGTAAGAAACGATGATGACGAGGTCGCCGACGTTTACTTTATGAGCTGCTGCGCCGTTGATTCCTATCACGCCAGAACCGCGTTCGCCTTTGATAGCGTAAGTGCAAAGACGTTCGCCATTTGTGATATTATAAATATCAACACGTTCATTTTCAATAATATTAGCTGCATCTAATAAATCTTCGTCTATAGTTATGCTGCCAATGTAATTAAGGTCGGCTTGTGTTACAGTAGCACGATGGATTTTTGATTTAAGAACTTCAATATTCATATTAAAAAATTCTAACGTTATCGATTAAGCGGACTGGACCGAGTTGAAGAGCTACGAAGATACGAGCGTGTTCACATTCGTTCCAGTTATTTATAGATTGTAAATTTATTTCGTCTGTTATTTCAACGTATTCAACGTCAAACTCTTTTATCTCAGCATATTTAGCGAGAGCGTATTCTCTCATCTCTGCAGGTGACATTGAATCTTTTTTTGAAACGGCATCGTTGAGAGTTGCGAATATTTTAGGAGCTATTGCGCGTTCTGCCTCGTTGAGACGTACGTTACGAGAGCTCATTGCGAGTCCGTCGTTTTCTCTTATGATAGGACAAGGAACTATTTCCAAACCCATATTAAGGTTGGCAACCATTTTCTTGATGATTGCGAGTTGTTGGAAGTCTTTCTCTCCGAAATAAGCCCTGTCAGGATTTACTATCTCGAACAATTTACGAACTACGATAGCCACGCCGTTGAAGTGACCAGGACGGCAAGCGCCTTCCATTACACGTTCCAAATCGCCGAAATCGTAGTGGTCTTCAACTTTTTCCGGATACATTTCTTCTACAGAAGGCATGAAGACAGCGTCGCAGCCAGCATTCTTGAGTTTCTCTATATCGAGTTCCGGAGTGCGAGGATATTTTTCCAAATCTGTAGGATTATTGAACTGAATTGGGTTGACAAACACGCTGCTGACAACAATATCGTTATCATTTTTAGCACGATTTATCAATGAAAGATGGCCTTCGTGAAGCGCTCCCATAGTAGGAACGAAACCCACTTTAAGACCTAAATTATGTTTTTCTTCTACAAAACGTTGAATATCAACGATAAAATTAAAAACCTTCATCTTGTGAAAATTCTTTATTGTGAAATATTAAAATCCCACAAAGGTAATTATTTTGGCAAAATAATAAATGTAAAATGAAAAATTAATTATTGACAAAAAATCACTATTTTTGCAGACGGAATTGGCTAAAGACAAAAGTCTAAAGTCTAAAGGAAATTATTCATTTCAATTATGCATTATGCATTATGAATTATGAATCAAAAAGCCCCTATAGTTCAACGGATAGAACGAAAGTTTCCTAAACTTTAAATCTGGGTTCGATTCCCGGTGGGGGTACAAATGCGCTTCATCACAACTCCGAAAATATTAAGAATGTTTTACCCTTCATTTCTCTGGGAAATGCCTAAGGGCGAAAAAAAACTTTACATAACCTTCGATGATGGTCCGCATCCTACAATAACTCCGCAAGTACTTGAAATCTTAAAAAAATTTAACGCTAAAGCGACCTTCTTCTGCGTCGGCAGTAATGTTAAAAAATATAAAGAAACATTCGAACTCATTAAGAAAGAAGGTCATTCCGTTGGAAGTCACACCTTTAATCACGAAAGAGGATGGAAAACAAAAACAAAAGATTACGTCAATTCCGTTAAAGAAGCTTGCAACTTGATACAATCGCCTTTGTTCCGTCCGCCTCATGGAAGGATTAAGTTTTCGCAGATAAGAGAACTTAAAAAGGATTTCATGAATTCAGGGGTTAATGATAACTCTAAAATTCTAAATCTCAGAATCGTGGCTTGGACTGTTATTTCTTACGATTGGGATAAGTCGTTAACTCCTGATGATTGTTTTAATAACGTGATAAAAAACGCCGACGACGGAAGTATCATCGTTTTCCACGATAGCGAAAAAGCCTTCAATAATATGATTCCAGCACTGACTAAAGTACTTGAATATTATACTGATAAAGGATACACTTTTGAAAAATTAGGAATGAAGTAGAGACGTTTCAATGTTTCCATAAAAATTAACACACATTGAAGCGTCTTATCAATTAGAAATTATCAAAAAATTCTTTTGCCTTTTGCCTTTTGTCTTTTGCCTTTTCCTATCTTTGCATTTATGAAAAAAATATCTCAAAATATACTGAAATGTCTCTCATTATTTTTAATGTTGAGTTTTATACGTTGCGCTAATGTGGTTTCTCCAACAGGCGGTCCTAAAGATGTTACTCCTCCTGTTGTTCTTCAAGCACTTCCCGAGAATCAATCGACAATGTTTGAAGGAAAGGAGATTCTTATCACTTTTGATGAATATGTAACTCTTAATAATCCGAATAGTAATATCATGATTTCACCTCCTTTGGAAAATAATCCTGAATATAAACTTAGTGGTAAGTCGTTGATAATTAAATTTAAAGACCCGTTGAGAAGTGAATCAACATATTCAATAAGCTTTGGCGAGTCGATAAAAGATCTTCATGAAGGTAATATTTTCAAGAATTATTCTTACGTTTTCTCTACAGGTGATATAATCGATACTCTTACTTTAGAAGGAAAGTTGATTCAAGCTGATAATTATAAACCTTCACCTGATTATTTTGTAATGCTTTATTATTCTGAAAATGATACAATTAGCCTCGATTCTCTTCCTTATCTCGTGAAACCTCATTATATCACAAAAACTGATAAAGAAGGTAATTTTAAATTCTCAGGCTTGAAAGAAAAAGATTATCTTATTTTTGCTCTGAAGGATGAAAACTCTAATCTTAAATTCGATTTGCCGAATGAAAGTATCGCATTTTTGGATAGCCTTGTAAAACCAATTTATAATTCACAATCTGTGATTCTCAATGATTCCTTGCAAAATGACTCTGTAAAACAAGAAGTTAAAAAACAAGAATCATTTACTTTATATACATTTTTGCAAGAAGATACTATCCAAAAATTGCTTAAAAAAGAAGTTCCAGAAGAAGGATTGCTTCGTTTTGTTTTTAATCGTCCAGCTCAAAATGTTAAAATAGAACCATTAGAGTCGTTGCCAGATACTTTTAACATATTTAAAACATATTCAGCAAATTACGACTCTATTTTATGGTATTTTACTCCGAATAAGGATAGTCTTTTATTAACAATTAATTACGATACATTAATTAATGATACAACACTTTTAAGTTTGAAGCCTCGCAAAACGAGTGGGAAAAAAACTAAACGGGAATCTGTTTCTAAATCTTTGGAAATTAAAACAAATATCAGTGCAGGAATTATAAATCCTGAACAAAATCTGATTTTGACTTTCAATGAACCTGTGACTAATATTGCAATGCGTGACACTTCTTGGTATATTGTAGGTAAAGATACTATTATCAATGATTTACATTTTACTAAAATTGATTCATTTGGATTAAAATATAAACTTGACAAGACTTTAGTTCCTGAGAAATCGTATAAAATCGTAGTCCCTGATTCTGTGTTTTATAGTTTCAAAGGCGTTACTAACGACACAACGGAATTTTCTTTCAAAGTCCCGGAAATTGCTCAATATGGAAATATTTTTGTTAAGGTAGAAGTTCCAGAAAATGTGCCTCAAATCATTGTGGAACTTCTTGATAATAATGATAAATTCGTTGCAAGACAAATAGTTGATGAATCTAAAAAGATAGAGTTTAAATATCTTGTCCCAAAAAAATATAAGTTGAAGGCCATTATCGATAATGATGGCAACGGCAAATGGTCAACTGGAAATTATGGCAAGAAGTTATTGCCGGAAAGTATCATTTTACATAAGGATATTTTCGATGTTAAAGCTAATTGGGACATCGATTTGGAAGAGACTTGGAGATTTAATTAATATAAGAAACTCAAAAACTCAGAACTTCAGAATTTTAAGATTTCTGAGACTTTGAGTTTCATTCATAAAGTGTAGTAAGTTCAAATTTCTCGCAGTCGAAGAGACCTTTGTCGCTGAGTTTCAATTTTGGTATCACGAGCAACGACATAAATCCCATAGTCATGAATGGGTCGTTTAATTTTGAACCGAATTCTTTGGATAAAGTCACGAGTGCTTGGTAATCAGCAGCTATTTTCTTTCCATCCTTATTTGTCATAAGACCAGCTATAGGAAGCGGAACGCAAATGTTTTTGTCTCGACTCCAGGCCGCCAATCCACCTTTTGTGTTGATAATCATATTAGCAGCATGTGCCATTTCCTCATCGCTGCATCCAATCACAACGATATTATGACTGTCGTGAGCCACACTCGAAGCAATAGCTCCTTTTTTCAAACCGAAATTTTTTATGAAACCTAAAGAGATTTTCTTTTTCTCATAACGATTTATGACTGCAATTTTCAAAATGTCATTATCAATATCGCTAACTAAATAATTATCAATACTCTTTGGCCTGCCAATGATTTTCTCGGTGAGAATTTCACCGCTTATAGCATTGATAATCTTTATATTCTTGCCTTTGTCAAATATCTTAAAATCATCAATATTAACATTTTCAGTTTTGAAATTATTGATAGCATCGATTTCAGTTTCAGGAATCAGCGATTTATTGTTTTCAGCTACCAATTTTCCGTCAATGTAAGTCTTTAACACATTGAAATCGTTAAAATTGTCTATTATGATAAAATCTGCTGGGTCGTTTTTTTGTAACAATCCGACTTCAAGGTCATAATGTTTCACTGGAGTTAGCGTTGCAGCTTTTATAATGTCTAATATGTTGTAGCCCAATGATATAGATTTTTTTACAAGACTATTGATGTGACCGTTTATAAGTTCATGAGGGTGCATGTCGTCGGAACAGAACATTATCTTTTCCGGAGCTTCTTCAATGAGTGGAATAAGAGCCTCGAAGTTGTTGGCAGCGCTTCCTTTGCGAATCTGTATTGTCATTCCTAAAGCTACCTTTTCACGAGCTTCTTGGAGATTAGAACATTCGTGGTCTGTTGTAATTCCTGATTTGCAATATTTTATCAAATCATCGCCACTCAAAAGTGGAGCGTGACCGTCTATGGGCTTATTGTGTCGTTTCGCCGATTCTATTTTTTTAACGACTTCATTATCATTGAATATGACACCTGGATAATTCATCATTTCGCCAAGATATTTTATGTCATTCATTGAAAGAAGTTCGTCAACAGCCTTCGAGTCTAAGATCGCTCCTGAAGTTTCAAAAGATGTAGCAGGTACGCAACTTGGAGCACCGAAATAAAATTTCATCGGTGATTTTTTACTGGTTTCAATCATATATTTCACACCGTCAATACCTAAGACGTTGGCAATTTCATGCGGGTCGCTGACTGTCGCAACGGTGCCATGAGTTACGGCAAGACGTGCAAATTCAGTAGGAACAAGCAAGGAACTTTCTATATGAATATGGGAATCTACAAGTCCAGGCATAATTATTTGCTCATTATTGTTGTCATCTTCTATGATATTGATAATCTTGCCATTTTCTACAAAAACAGTTCCTTTGAAAATGCGAGAATTAACAATGTCAACGATTTGTCCGCTTATTTGAAATACTGAGTTTTCCATGTAAAAATTTTTTATGAGCAAATTTACTATTTATAACTGAACAATTTAACGAATTGTTGTTTTATTATAAAAAATAAATATTAGGAATTATGAATACGATTTATGATTTTAAAGCAGTGGCTTCTAATGGTAAAGAAGTGGATTTCAGGCAATTTAAAGGGAAAGTGCTGTTGATTGTCAATACTGCAAGCAAATGTGGCTTCACTCCGCAATTTGCTGGTCTCGAGGAACTAAACCAAAAATATAAAGATAAAGGTCTGGTAATAATAGGATTTCCATGTAATCAATTTGGACATCAGGACCCAGGTTCTGATGATGAAATTTTAGATTTCTGTCAAGTCAATTATGGCGTTTCTTTCTTGATGATGAAAAAGATAGAAGTTAATGGAGAAAATGCTTCGCCGATTTATACTTTCCTGAAAGAAAAAACCAAAAACATTTTAGGTGAAGATATAAAATGGAACTTCACGAAATTCCTTATCTCTCCTGATGGCAGGAAAATAAAACGTTACGCACCTACTGTCAAACCGAGCAGACTTGAAAAAGATATTGAAGAGATGATGATGGTAACGGTTTGATATAATTAGTAGTTAGTCATTAAAACAATGACTCTGCTAATTGGTATCCTTCTTCATACAATGCAAGTAATTTCTTGGTGTTGCGTTCCATTCTGCCGACTTCAATAGGTTTCTGCGGACGAATTACTACTATTTCTCCAGCATTTTCTAACTCTTCTATCATGTTGATTTGTTCGTTGTAAATCTTGTTGCGTTGACGGATGGCCTCTTGCATGGCAGGATATTCCTTGTAAAATAATGAAGCTAATTTAATTTCTTTTTCAGATTTTCTATATCCTTTGTTACGGGTCAAGACAACGACATTGTTATCATAACCGAGTTCTCTTGCTCGTAATATTGGAATGGAATCGGCAATGCCACCGTCTAACATAGGCTCGCCGTCAACATAAGTTATAGGACATACGAAAGGCAGACTGCTTGATGCTTTTACTATGTCAATCACTCTGTTGGCATCTTTTTTCTCTTCATAATAACATGCTTTTCCTGTGCGGCAACTTGTTGTGACCATCTCATAATGTTCTTTGCAATTTGCCAACTTTTCATAATCGTAAGGTATTATTTCGTTAGGAAAAGTATGAAACAACAAATCGAAATCCATGATGTTGCCTTTTTTCAAAAGGTATTTTATTCCGATGTAATTATATTTTTCAAGTAAATTTATATTGCTGAATTTAGCTCGGCCTCTTTGATTTGATATGTAGGAGAGTCCGTTGCAAGCACCGGCACTTACGCCAATAGTATAAGGAAAACGTATTCCTTTATCCATGAAACAATCCAAAACTCCGCATGTGAAAACACCTCGCATACCGCCACCTTCAAGAATCAACCCGGATTTTTCTGTGATATTCATCATCTTATTTTTTTTACAAAGGTATCATTTTTTGTTGAAAAAAAATTATCTTTGCAACATATAAGTCAATTTTTTAAATGAAAAATATCATACTCTCAATTTTTGTATTATTGTTGTTGTTTTCATGTGATAATGAAAATAATATAAAAAATAAATCATTTGATTATCCCGAGTCCAAGATTTGGAAACATGGCGTTTATTCCAAATATGACGCTCAGAAATATGAAGGTGTTTTTGACGGTTTAGAAGTGGATGTCATATATTCACCTGAGAAAAATGATATTTACGTTGGTAGGGTAGTGGCTGATACATCAAAAAAACAGACTCTTGATGATTGGCTCGCCATATTGAAAAAGCCTAACAGTATGTCATATTGGATTGATTTTAAAAATCTTTCAGCTGATAATGCTAAGCTTGCATTTGATGTTTTGGACAGCATAGTGGAAAAATATAATTTGGAACATAAATTTTTTGTGGAAAGCCAAGATGTCAAGGCTTTAAAAATTGCCAAAAAAAGAGATTATCATGTTATGCTGTGGGTTGAGAATCTTTATTGGAAGAAAAAAACTTACGAAGACACGGTTGCCGTGATGAAAAAGATAAGAAATCAGATAGCAGATCTTCAGCCTGATGCAATAAGCTGCGAATATAGAATGTTCCCTATTTTGTGCGACAGTTTCCCTGAACAGAATATCCATTTTTGGGATACTCCCAAAAAATATACCCCTGAAAACGTTGAGTTTACAAAGAAACTCTGCGAAAATGAAAGCGTAAAAGTGGTACTCGTCGATTATCCTAATCCTATAGAATATTAACAAGAACCTTATCAATCTTTGGAACCTAATACTGAAATGTTAATATTTTTTAACGTTACAGTATGATTAGGATTCCATAAGGAATTTTTTTCCGTTGCTCTAAGATATATATCGAATTTATTTTTATCAAAGTCTTCTGTATAAAATATCTTGACAAATTCTAATTTCAACCATTTGTTAGGACGATATTTTCCTACGATATTTTTGCTGATGTTATCGTATTGCGTGATTTTGCTGTTCCTATCATAGAAATAGTCGATGCCGAGATTTATAAATTGATCTTGCCATACGGAATCTGTATATAAAATATCAGCAGTGATTATGATTTTCACTTCTTTATGTTGGCTCTTTATATTGTCGGAGAGTATTTCTACCTGTTTTGGTTTCTTGCCTCCAGGTTTTTCTTGTGGAGAAGAACAATATACAGAATCAATGGTATAGCTTTCAATAATTTCAAATTGGCTATGTGGGAATAATGGATTCTTAGTAATTTTATTATTTGAATATGAATAGTTATCCACATATATCATAGCTTGGAATTTCTCGTTTATTTCATTGATTAGTTCTTTGTCATCAATTTTTTCAAGTTCAAGATTATCCTTAATCAAGAATAATCTCTTGTTGTTATTTCCGAATGTATAATAATAGTTTTCATAAATGCCGTCAAAAATCTTTCTGGTATATCTGAAGAAACAAGTCTTTAAATCGCAATGGAAATCTGTGATGGTGTCGAGGGCTTGTCCCATCCAATGAATATTCTTAGGAGTATTCATGTTAAAGTTGTCTCTTAACAATGCATTGATGGAAGGAACGATGTCGTTGTGAGAGACCACCGACTTGAAATGTTGAGTTTTTTCAAGCATTGGTGACCATATAATTAAAGGTACATGAAAAGCGTCGAGGGCTTTCTCCGGTTTCTGATTTAGGCTGTGGTCGCCGGTGATGATAAATATAGTGTTGCCGTCTTTGTCGTATTCGGTGTAACGATTGATAAAATGTTTTATAGATTCGTCACCGTAAAGCGCGGCTGCGTGGTAACCAATATTTTCATTTTTTTTGGCTTGTTCGCTCTCCGGATATCTTGCAATTATTTTAGATACTCTGTCGTAGTAAACGTCAGTTCTTTCTTTATCATTGAGTCTTAGTCTGTTGTCGTGTTGTGATACTGTTATGAATAAATCGAAATACGATTTTGTTTTATTACGTTGTTCTATGATGTCCATGCTTTTGTCGAACATCACTTTATCTTGATATCCCCAGTATGTAAAGTCGTATTTTTTGTTTTTCTTTTTCTTTTGGTCTTCGAAAAATGGAGATAGAAAATCGGTTTGTTGAGAGACGAGATAATCGTAAACTTTATCGAAAGAAAACTCTCCGGCATAGAATGCGCTTGTCATGTAATCGTTGTCTTTCAATACACTGATGAGAGAATTATATTCCGGTATGTTGCCAAATTGGAATCCCATGGTTCCATGAGGTACGGAGCCGGTAGTGGCAGGGACGGCACCGAAACTGCGAGGTGTTGTCGATAAACAGTTGCTCCAATAAAGTGAATGTTTTGATAATGAATCTAAAAATGGTGTGAAACTGATGCCGTATTCGTTTTCTCCGAAAATATTGGCACCCAACGATTCTACAATGATTAGGACGATATTAGGTTTTTTGTGTGATTTCTTGAAATATGGTCCTAAGACATTAGGAATGTCGTCTCTTCTTTCAAGAGGATATTCGTTGTCTATAATATTTCTGTCAGGGAATATCTGATTGAATGTCTCTATTTTATCTTTATCGAGTTCTATTTTTGAGAAAGTCTGGTCATTTTTTTCTTTTTCTAAACAGGCTTTTACGCAATATGAAATTTTGTTAACTATGTATTTGTCTTGGTTTGCTTTTGCTTTAAAAAACAATATTGACGATGCACATATTACCAACAAGGAAATTAAGGCTATTGTATTGTTGAGTTCTATCTTAGATAATTTTATGGAAATCAATACGTATGTGCATATTGTTGCAATAACCGCGAGAATAATCCAGATGTTAAGGAAACTTTTAATTGTAAACCATGTCTCCCATAAAGGTCGGTTAATCAATTCGTTACCCATGAGAGTGCCGGTGGAATTGTGATAGACGACGAGACCGGCTTCAAATATGAACATTATTCCGAATAGTATCGATGTTGTGAATGTGGCAGTTTTTTTTGAAAATAATGAAATGATAAAATATATCACAAAGACTAACAAACTGACGAAGCAAGTACACACCAAATTATTGTAAATCAATCCGGAAAAGCTGCTGATTTCTGAAATGCCTCCAATAAAAAGCATCTCAATAAATCTGATTGCAAATGTGAATAAAATATAACATAATGTTAATGTTATAAATGTCTTTATGTTTTTAACAGTGTCTTTCATTCTTGTTTATTAGCTTTAATTATGATGTCAATGTTATCTAACGTCATTTCGTTGAATCTACCCGTCAAGAATTTCACATCATTATATGCTTTTTTGTAATATGCAAAGATAACTTATTATTTTAAAATATAATAAGGTGATGTGATGAATTATGTTGTTAATAAAATAAAAAAGAGCAACCTCATTAAGGTCGCCCTTTACCATTGTTTTAAGCCTTTGACTTATTATTTAGCAACAACAACTTTTTTAACAGTTGTCTTAGCGTCTGAAGTAAGAACTCTTACGAAGTAGATGCCGTTGTCGTATTTAGCTGTGCTGATTTGAACGTCGTCGTTGTTTACGTTGATAACATCAACTGTTTGGCCAACAGCGTTATAGATTTCAACATTAACGATGTTTTCACCTTCGATGTTGAAATAGTTTTTAGCTGGGTTAGGCATGATGTCGATATTGTTTTCTGTAGCGACTTCGTCAATATTAGCTTCGCAATTAACTTCGTAATTTAAGAAGTTTAATTCGAAAGTATCTGTGATGCCAGCCATATCAACTTTATAAATTTCTTCGCCTTCCAAAGCGATTGAGAAACCGATTTCTGCATCCCATTCACCTTTAACCCATGTGAATGTATATGTATCGTGACATAATGGGAGTACTAAAACTTCAGGTTCTTCGATGTAACCACCTTGTTTAAGTTCTACTTTATAAACCATATCGCTCAAAGTGCCGACTATTTCGATGTAAGCATTGTTCCAGCCGTCGCCGTATTCGTCAATCATGGTGAAAGTAAGTTCGCACATATTTGCTGCTGCACAAGGGTAGATTGTAGGTTTTACTGTGTTGGAACCGCCTGACAAGCATTCGCCGCCCCAATTAGCTCTGACCAAGAATGTATATTGACCTGGTTCCAAGTCTTCAATTTCGAATGATGTTTCTGTGATGCCTGAGTAGATAGGTTCTGTTGCTGAATATCCAGTATAGATTTCGTAAGTTACGTTAACAGGGTCAGCTGGAGCATCCCAAGAGAGAGCAACATTGTTAAAATCGTTTTCAGGGATTGAATATGTTAAATTTGTTGGGCCGTCGCACAATGATTCTTCGAGAGTGATGATGAATGTGCAGTCTTGACCGTCAATGTTAGCAGCGCCGATGAAAGTTCTGCCGTCAGCTGTTACGTTGTTGATGCTGTATATAATCCATGATTCTGTTTCGCCAACGCCATTAGCTAATAAGTAATCACTGAAGTACATTACTTCGCCGCCTACGTAAGCGAAAGCTCTTCTCATATCAGGCATTGGAGGAAATCCGCCAGCCATATAACCGAAGGCATCGCCATTGTCTGTTACACAAGTTGCTGATAATGATGAACCTGCTTCGAGTGTATTAGCGATTTGTGTTAATTCTTCGCCAACGATGTCGTAAACGAAAGCATTACCTTCCATGCCATCAACATAACCGCAGATATATCTGCCGCTTGGAGATGCATTCATAGCTTCACCGTAGATGCCGTCAATATTATAAATTTGGCCGTCTTTCCAGTAACATACTGTCCAATAACCTATTTCGTCAGTGCCGTGACCAACTACAACGCTACCGTCGCTGCTGATGCCGTTAGGTCTTGTTTGTGTTGATGCTCCGTTAGGAAGTTTTGTGTAGCCATCGTTAGGATTCCAGATGTAAGTTGATGTTTCCCAATCTGCTGTAAATTGCATAACACCTACATTAAGTCCGTCGTTTGACATAGCCCAAGCGCCGTTGTAATCAGGGTTGTCCATATCCAAGAAGAATTCTGGATAGTCAGGATTCATGCCTAAGAATTGCCATTCTTTTGTGTCTGAATGCCATAAGCCGCCAACTGAAGCGCCTTGGTCGTTTGTGTAGTAACCAGCTACGATACCATCGTCAGACACAGCGAAAACTGTACCTTCAATGTAAATCATACCTGTTGCTTCTGACCAATAATAGCTCTCGGATTCGCCAAATGCTTGGATAGCAACGTGTTGTTTGTTGTCTGAAATGTCGTATGGGAAGTGATAATCGCTATCAATAATTGTGATAGCAGCACCTCTAACATCCATTACTCTTACTTCAGGAGCTCTGTTTTCTTTCTTAACATCTTGTTTTTCAACTGATGTCATGGCATTGTAAGTCGCTTTTTTTTGAGCGTTTACGCTGAAACCGCATACAAAAAGAGCTAATGCCAACATTAAATGTAAAGCTTTCTTCATATTTTCTGATTTATAATTTATAATAATTTTAATAAAAGTCTAAATAGAGTTTTTAAGGTTTCAAAAACAAATAGTTATTATCTGCTCTAAAATCGTATGCAAATATACAAATACTTTTAAAAAAAATCAATATAAAAATCATTTTTATATGTTAAAAATATTTAACATACAAAAACTTAGGTTGAAAAGACAAAATGCTGATTTAAAATGGAAATATTGATAAATAACAAGACACCTATTGTAGTAAGTGTCTTGTTTTGTTCTTAAAATTCTTCGAGTCTCTTTTCTACGAATTTCCAGTTGATGATTTGCCAGAATTCGTTGAGATATGCAAGTCTAAGATTTTGTTGATCAAGGTAATATGCGTGTTCCCAGACGTCACATGTTAGTAAAGGTCGTAGTTCTTTATTAGTTAAAGGCGTTTCTGCATTGCTTGTCTGCATCAGTAATAGTTTGCCGCTTTTGTCGCAAACTAACCAAAGCCAGCCTGAACCGAATAATGTTGCAGCTTGTTTGATGAATATTTGCTTGAAATTGTCGAAACTTCCGAAGTCGCGTTCTATTGTTTTGAGCAAAACGGCTTGCGGTAAATCGCCTTTTTCCGGAGTCATGCAATGCCAGTAAAAAGTGTGATTCCAGACTTGTGCGGCATTGTTGAAAATTGCGCCTTCGCTATTCTTGATAATATCTTCAAGACTCATTTTCTCGTAATGAGTATTCTCTATTAAGTTGTTGAGATTCTTGACATATGAGGCATGATGCTGACCATAATGAAAATCAATGGTTTTTTGAGAAATATGCGGCTCTAACGCATCTCTCTTGTAGGGTAATTTAGGTAATTCTATCATAACTGTTGTTTTCTCATTTAACAAAAATCTGATATTAATGTTCGAGATTGTTTTCCTGCATTGACAAAAAACTTATTTTTGTGAAATGAAAATATATTATGTAACCGACATTGACCTTTTTGATGAAAAATTCATCGATGAATGCGCTTCCTTTTTCCCAGAATGGAGAAAGGATAAGATGTTGCGTTATAAGAATTTAAAAGGTAGGGTACAGAATGGATTGGCATATCTTTTATTAATAAAGGCTTTGCAAGAAGAAGGCGTCTTTTATGAAATGCCTGAATTTTTTTATAATGAGCACGGTAAGCCTTTTTTAAAAAATTATCCCGATTGGTATTTTAGTTTAAGTCATTGTAAAACAGCTGTTTGTTGTGTGCTGTCAAAAAAAGAAGTAGGTGTTGATATTGAGGAAATCGCTACTTATAAAGAAAATTTGGCAAATTATGTCTGTAATGAAAATGAATTGGCTATGTTGTGTGATTCTGATAAAAAAGCTGATGATTTTTATGAATTATGGACTAAAAAAGAGGCTGTTTTTAAACTGCTCGGAACAGGAATAACAAAAGAAATTAAAAATATTCTTGATATACCTTATATTAATATAGAAACACAAAAAATCCATAATCTAATAATTTCTGTCTCATATATATAAATTGATGATTATATGAATTATAATTGTAGAAATTATCTGGTTTTTTCTCGGTTTTATTGTAAGTTGTTGATTACCAATTGTAAAATCATTAATATTTAATAACTTAATTGTATTTGTGTCAAATTGTTGAATATCATATATTCTATACAATTGTTAATTTTTAATAACTTTTAAAGAGACGGTTCTGTATAGAAAAATTGCTTTTGTATTATTGATTATCATAATTTTATGTTTATATAGAATATTATTCGTTTTTTATACGGTTATTTTTTAAAGCTGACCATATCTTTGCAATGTGAAATCAAAAAATTAAATAGATATGGGAACCTTAGAAAATTCAGTTCAACTTATTGGACGTCCCGGTTTTGATCCGGAGGTTAGGACAATAGCAAATCGTAAGAATGTAAGATTTAGTCTTGCAACAAAAGATTATTCATATAATGAAAATCATGAGTTGGAAACTACAACATCATGGCATAATATTGTCGCATGGGGAAAGATTGCTGAACAAGCTGAGAAATTAATAAAGAAAGGTAAAAGAATAGCTTTGGAAGGTAGATTGAGAACGAGGGTTTATGAGAAAGATGGAAGAAAGAATTATTTTACTGAAATAATTATGAACGAATTCGTGATAATAGATCGCACAAGTAATGATGAGCAGTCAGCTGATTCATGATATGTTCTGCTAAGTAAATCCCGACGGGTGTCTCCTTTGGCATAAATTAAGGTTTTGGTTCAAGAGGTAAGGTGTAGATTTCTGGAGGCACCTTGTTTGGGATTGTGTTTAAGAATGCTGATGAAATGATTTTATGATAGGAAAACTTGATAAAGGTATTAATTTAATGAAAAAACTTATGGTTATTATGACTCATAGGCTTATTTGACTTATATTTGTACGGATATTAAAAAATGAAATGCAATGAAAATAGTGTTTTTAGAACCATTGGGACTTTCTGTTGAAAGAATTGAAAATGAATGTAATGTGTTGAAAACTTTAGGTCATGAAGTGATTGTATATTCTGACAGATGTCCGGATAAAAATATTGAGAGAGCTTCAGATGCCGATATAGTTGTGGAAAGTAATATGCCGTTACGTAAAGATTTTTTTGATGCTTGCCCTAATTTGAAAATGTTGTCAATTGCATTTACCGGCTTAGATCATATTGATTTGCAAGAATGTGAAAAAAGAGGAATTGTGGTTAACAATGCAGCTGGATATTCAACGGAGGCTGTGGCTGAAGAAACTATCTGCATGATGATAGGATTGTATCGTAATATTATAGAAAATGATAAGATAACAAGAAGCTGTTCTGGTATGGCAATCGCTCCAGGTAGAGAAATAGCAAATAAAATAATAGGAATTGTCGGTCTTGGTGCAATAGGACAAAGAACTGCAAAATTGGCGCAAGCATTTGGTTGTAAAGTGATAGCATGGAATAGAACTCCAAAGATTGTCGATGGTGTTACTTTGGTTGATAAGGAAACTTTGCTAAAAGAATCAGACATCATAACTCTTCATATAGCTCTTAATGATGAGACTCGTAATTTTATTTCAGCCAAAGAAATTGAACTTATGAAACCGTCAGCCGTAATCATTAATGCGGCAAGAGGGCCAATCATCAATACAAAAGATCTTGCTAATGCATTGAAAAATGGACAAATTTCTGGTGCAGCTCTTGATGTATTTGATACGGAACCACCACTTGACAAAAACAATCCATTGTTGAATCTGCCAAACACTATATTGATGCCTCATGTAGGTTTCGCAACAAAAGAAGCTTTTGAACAAAGATTAGAGATTGTAATAAAAAATGTAGAACGTTTTGTTAATAAAGCGTGATTTTTAAGTCGTACAATTAAAATATTTGCATATTGAACAGTCAAATGATATAATAAAGTATGATATTTTGTTCTTTATGTAATTGATATACATGTTTTTAATAAATGATATGAATAAAAATAATAATTTTAATTTTTTTATTTGATTATCAAAATAGTAATTGTATTTTTGCACTAATAAAACGCCCCTAATGATTTTATACTGAGGCACTTCTATGATAGTAATCGAAGCCTCTTCCTTGAGCGAAAAGTGGTATTTTTAATGAAACAAGGATGTATAAAGTTTCACTTGAATCAAGAATTCAAGTGAGGGGTTTTTTATTGGATTCTATTCAAAATTATTTAATTGAATCATGGATGAAGCAAATGCCTATAGACAAATGCTGTAGGTGCATGTTCGACGTTTAAAGTTATTTCAAGGTTTAAATACTTATCATATTTTATTTTCTGATTTAATGATAAGAAAGTGTAAAATGTTTTATTTTTGCTGAATTGTAGAAAATTTATTTAGAAATATATAGTTATAAATTAAAGTTTAAGTTATTTTTGTTTACACGATATTTTATGAAAAAGGTAGTGCTATTACTTGTAATTTTATTGTTTGCATCAAACTTCATTCAAGCAAAAGAACCTGTGTCATATTCTGAGAAAGATTATCGCAATTCATTGAAGATAACTTTCTTATCTTGGATTAGTGGAAGTACAAAACTTTCTTATGAAAGGTCGTTTAGTAACATTCGTCAGAGCGGAGAATTTTGTACAAGTCTTATCGGAGCAGGTTTCGATAAATATAATAATGACCCTAAAGGATATACGATGCGCTACGGCCATAAATTTTTTATGAATGATATTCAAAAGAAATCTTTGATGGGTTTTTATCTTCGTCCGGAAGTTGTTTATTCTCATTACACATATAATTCCCAAGCAGATGGTTTAAGAACTCTTTCAAAAGAGACCGCTTTGCTTGGAACTATTGGCTACCAATATGTTTACAAAAGATTCCTCGCTGATTTTTGGGTTGGTGGTGGCTATGCTTTTGGTACACCTGCCGATACATATTACCATCACGGTTTTGAATTATGGCATTTTTTCAATAGTGTAAATCAAAACTTAGCATTGAGTTTCAGTATTCGTTTGGGAATTTGTTTTTAATATTTAACAAATAAAATTCTTTTCTTTAGCATGATACCGCAAGACACAATAATGAGTATTCTCGACAGCGTTCGTATTGAAGAGGTTGTTGGTGATTTTGTCAGTCTTAAAAAAAGAGGGGCTAATCTTATAGGAGTTTGTCCTTTTCATAAAGAGAAGACGCCTTCGTTTATTGTGTCGCCGGCAAAAGGTATTTTTAAATGTTTCGGATGTGGCAAAGCCGGCGACTCGGTGCGTTTCATTATGGAACATGAACATTATTCTTATCCGGAAGCATTGCGATTCCTTGCACAAAAGTATGGTATTATAATAGAGGAAAAGGAACGGACTCCAGAAGAATTGATGGCTCAGAATGAACGCGAGCGAATGTTTAATGTCAATACTTTCGCCCAGCAGTATTTCTCTGAGGTGATGAAGAAACAAGAGGAGGGAATTGCCGTTGGAATGTCATATTTTAGAGAACGTGGTTTCCGTGATGCTATCATAGATAAATTTCAGTTGGGTTACTGCCTTAACCAGAGGGATACCTTCATTCAACATGCCATCAAAAATGGTTATTCGAAAGAGCTTCTTCTGAAAATAGGTTTGGCTTCAGGTAATGAAGAAAGACTTTATGATAAATATCAAGGACGTGTGATATTCCCGATCCATAATCTGACGGGTAAGGTCGTTGGTTTTGGAGCACGAATATTAAGTGGTGATAAAACCAAAGCTAAATATCTTAATTCGCCGGAATCTGAAATTTATAATAAAAGCCAGACTCTTTATGGTATCTTCTTTGCTAAGAATGAGATAAGCCGTCTTGATAATTGTATTCTCGTGGAAGGTTATGCCGATGTTCTGAGTATGCATCAGGCAGGTATCGAAAATACAGTGGCAAGTTCTGGTACATCACTGACAACAGAACAGATTCGCCTAATTAGTCGCTACACTAAGAATGTCACTATTTTGTACGATGGTGACAGCGCTGGTATTCATGCGGCTTTGCGCGGGACGGACATGATTCTCGAAGAGGGAATGAATGTTAGAATCGTTGTTTTGCCTCCCGACGAAGATCCAGACTCTTTCGTACAACATAATCCTATTGAAGTAGTTAGAGATTATATATCAAATAATGCAAAAGATTTTATCAGTTTTAAAACGCAGCTCCTTCTCAAAGATGCTCATAACGACCCTATAAAAAGAGCAGAAGTTCTGAAGGATATTGTTGGCTCTATAGCTGTGATTCCTGATGCTATTTATCGTGCTACATATATTAAAGAATGTAGCCGATTGATGGAAATGCCGGAGCAGTCGTTGATGAACGAGCTTAACAAGATACTTCGTGCTAAGGCGAAAAAGACAGGGTTAGAGCCGCAACAAGATTTTGGCGTTGAAGATGTTAAAGTTGAACAGCAGTTACAAAACCCTAATGTCGTTGATAGTGCTCCTGTAGGTTTTTATCAAGAACAAGAGCTGGTGAAATTGCTTCTTATGTATGGCGATAGAGAAATAGATATTGATGGAGTTGATGAAAATAATAATCCAACAATATATAAAATAAGTGTCGCTTCATTTATCATTGATGACTTGAAAAATGACGACCTTCTTTTCAAAGACGAAATACATCAGATAATATTCAATGTTTATGATAGAGCGCTTGATGAAGGGCAACTTCCTAAGGAACAATATTTTATATCAAATGAAAATCCACGTATAGTAGAATTGGCGGCTAATCTCCTGTCGTCACGATATAAGCTTGATAATTGGGGTAAACACGATATAAAAGTCAAAACAGAAGAAGATGTATTGTCAAAAATGGTGATAACAACATTGTTAAGATATAAGGATATGGTCATTGATGATAAACGTAATGAGATTACAAAACAATTGATGGAAACGGAAAACGTCGATGACCAAATGATATTGCTTCATAAAAAAAAGAAATTAGATGATATTCGCATAAGAATTAATAAAGAACTTGGTATCGTGGTGGCGAAATAGATTTTTTATATTGTTATTGAAAATTTTCTGCCATTATTTTATAATGTTATTAATGTTAAAAAAATTATAAGATTTTGATTTTTTCGAGTTTAAAAAAATCGTATCTTTGCAACCCTAAAATGTAATTTCCACATTGACATGAACAACGAAGGTAACAAGGGCAAACGTCAACGTATTGCCACAAGAAAGACTGCAGGTGTACGTAGATTTAGTGAAGAAAGATTAGAGCAGTTTGAAAGAGAACAGGCTTTTCGCCGCGATGGCGATGAAGAAAGACCAAGAAAAAGCTTCAGACCAAGAAGAGACGACGACAGAAGAGAGCCATTCGGTGGCAGAAAAGAGTCAGGTTTCGGCGGTGGCAGAAGCAGAAGCTTTGGCGACAGACCTGTAAGAGAAAGAAGAGATGAACGCGATGAGAATCGCAGTTTCAAAGGTTCCGATGAACGCCGTCCTAAAAGAAGTTTCGGCGAAAATCGTGACGATGACAGACCATACGGCAACCGCCGTAATGCAAGAGGCGCTGCTCGTAACGAGAGAGAATTTGATAAAACTCGCTCTAACGACAGACAAGAACGTAAAGGTAACAGCGAACGTCGTGGCGGCGGTGGCGGCTTCAAAAGAAGAGAAAAAGACCCACTCTACGACAGACCAAGAGCAACTGGACAAATCCGTCTTAACAAATATCTCGCAGACTCCGGTATTTGTTCACGACGCGAAGCCGACGACCTTATCCTCGCTGGCGCAGTGACAGTAAATGGTGTCGTTGTGACTGAACTCGGTACTAAAGTCAACACAACAGACAAAGTGGTTTATGGCGGTGAAACTCTTAACAGAGAAAAACTTCGCTATGTGCTTCTTAACAAACCTAAAGGCGTTATCACAACATCAGACGACCCTTACGAACGTCATACAGTAATGGAACTCGTACAAGATGCTTGCAGCGAACGTATCTACCCAGTAGGAAGACTCGATAGAAATACTATCGGTTTACTTCTCCTTACTAACGACGGCGATCTCGCTAAAACATTGACACATCCAAGTCATGAAGTGAAAAAACTTTATCATGCTACATTGGATAAACCTCTTACTAAGAACGATTTGATGAAGATAAAAGAAGGTCTCATCCTTGAAGATGGTCCAATTGAAGTTGACGGTATCGACTGGGTTGTTGACGATCCAACAAAACGTGAAGTAGGAATAGAAATCCATTCAGGACGTAACCATATCGTAAGACGTATATTCGAAAGCCTTGGCTACGAAGTAGTTAAACTCGATAGAGTTATGTTTGCAGGCCTTACAAAACACATGCTCCCACGTGGTCATTGGAGATTCCTTACACCATCAGAAATCAGTATTCTTAAAAGAATCAAATAAAAAAACTATAAAAAACCCCGAAATTTGACAAAAACTTCGGGGTTTTTAATTAGATTAATGTGGCAGATTTTTTTATTATGCCTAAAAAATCGTCCTGAGTACTTCAACTGATTTTATTTCTCTAATGTTTTCAGTATGGAGTTTATAATATGTGATTATGGCATCAAGTAGTAATCGTCGTTCTTTGTTGTTTAAGGAAATTTCGCTGAAATTTTTCTGCGTTCCTAATAAATAAAATTTCTTGCTCAGTTCTTGATCTATTTGATATATATCGCTTTGGCTTTTCTTGAAATTGCCGTCTAAAAGATTAAAGCAACTTCCTTCACTATAAGTGTCAAAATTTGGATAGAAGCCTAAATATTTGCTTAAATTCAATGCAAATTCTATAGGAAAATTAACATAATCAGAAATAGCCTCATCTAACCTTATCATTGATTGGTAAATATATTCAAATAAGAGTGTATCTGTTTCACTTTCTGTAATGCTTTTTGATAGTAATTCGCTGATAAATAATATAATCGTTATTTTTTTTATGTCGGTTGAATTACTTTTATAATAATGTGATAATGTAATCTCTTTGATAAATCCAAGGCTATTGTTGCCAATTTCTGCCACAACGTCTAACAAAGTCATGTTTTGAAAAAGTGCAGCTTTCATCTTTGATTTTTTACCAAAGACGCCTTTCACCATAAATGACTGTATTCCTTCTTCTTTAGTGAGCATTTTTACTACAAGACTACTATCGCCGTATTTGATAGCCTGAAGTACAATGGCCTGTGTTTTTATTGTGATTTTTGCCATTATTTTATAAGTATTTTTGTAGCAAAAGTTTCCTTGCCAGTTTTGTCGCTTACGAATATCAAATAAACGCCAGGAGCTACTTTGTTGCCATCTATACTTGTGCAATCCCAGACAGCTTGTCCGCCTTCTGAATATAAATGTGTTACAAAAGATCCGTCAACGGTTGTTATCTTTACTAAAGAATTAGGGACTAAATTTTTAATTCCGACAACTCCTGAGTAGTCATGATGAACCGGATTTGGATAAACTACAACGTCAGAATTTTTTTTCATTCCTTTTGTCGCTACAGCTTTGTATGATATTATGCCTTTATCTGTTGCAAAAAATACATTGCCTTCATCATCGATGGCAATGCCTTGTATGGTATTCGACAACAGAGGACTATTTTCTTCTGTAAAGTGATGATATTCTGTCAGACCGTTGTTTGAAATATAAAAAACACCGTTTTTTGTTCCAACCCATAAATTATTGGCTTCATCGATGGCTATTGCCATAACAGATTCTCCCGAAAGAAGATAGTCGGCTTGTTCGGAGCCGTCGTTACGAGGGACTAAGATTCTTGAAGCGTCGTAATTAGATCCATTTTGGAAAATCTTTGAGGTTGAATAAAATAGAGCAAGTCCATCGTTTGTTCCAACCCACATGGTGCCATTTTTATCAACAGCCATGCAATTAGCAGATTCTGGAAGTCCGCCTTGTCCTGCTGTTTTGCTAATTATTTTTTGTCTGTCGTCGGCTGGATTGGAAGGCGTGTTGTTATCATTATACACAATAAAGTTACCGTCGCGATTCAAAATCCATACGTAGTTGTTTTTGTCAACGACCAACTTGCTGATGTCGCTGCTTCCTATATTAAATGCACACCATTTGTTGTCTGAAGTCTTGACAGATAGACGTTTGTCGGTTCCGCTATTTGCAATCCATAAGTTGTTTTTGCTGTCAAAATCGAGACCTGTAATATATACATATCCATATCCGGCAAGTTCGCCGAGACTGCTGTTAGTAGTGTTGTAAATATTTTTTAACTCGAAGTTTTCAAATTCAAGAAGGCCTTTATGGAAAGAACCGACATATACTTTTGAATTGTTTATTGGATCGAAGGCTATACTCACGAAATCAGATATAGTGTCGCAAGCTTCTGTATTTGTTTTGTTTATAAATGACCATTCATAATTGTCATAATAGAATACGCCATCATTAAGCCAGCGTTTTGCCCATGTTGAAGAGTAACCGCCAGAAGCAACCCAAATTTGATTTCCATTTGATTTGATGTCAAAACTTGAATTACTGTAAGGCCCGTTGTATTTTATATATTCGTATGTTTTATCGTGATAAGCCTTGATAAGACTATTTGTTTTGTCGCCAATCCAATATATGTTATTTATTTGGTCATAAATGGCGCAGAATGGTTCTATTTGCTTGAAATTGTATATGTTATCGTAGTTTTTGTTGATAACGGATAGACTATATTGTTCAACAAACACAAGTCTGTCGTCGTATGCTTTGATTTCTCTTTTTACAGTATTGTTGTCTTTGCTGAAATAATCCCACGATTCGCCATTATATATAAATAATGTGTCGGTTTTGTACTTGTTTTCAGAATAGTTTACAAGTAGCTCGCCATTGAAAGTTTCAATTTCTGAATAATTTAAATCGCTGTGAATTAATGTGGTGTCGTGAGTCCATTGTGAAAAGTCAGCAAGGTTATTGTTATTATAATCAGCATAATAAACGCCCTTGCTTGTTGCTGCGTAAAACTTGTCGTTATGCAAAACAATATCGTTTATTGCGAGATATGTGCCATTTTCTCCGATAACATAGGTGTCTTTTATTTCTAATTTTGTCAAATCAATAATAACGATGCCTAATCCGCAGCAAACGTATGCCATATCTTCTATGAAATATATGTCGTTGATTGTTTTATCTACTAAGATATTTTTGTTTTTAACGTCGTTGATGTTTATTATCTTTCCGTTCTTGTCAATTATATCAATATTGGCGTTTGAGTATCCGATGAGAATCATACCTGTTTTTTGGTTGTATCTCATAACGCTTATTCCAAAGTCGGACAATCCGTTTACTTTGGATAACTTATTGATGGAATTGTCTTTAGTGTTGTAATAGTAAACTTCGTAAGGTGTAGCGGTATATATTTTATCATTTACCTTTTCGACATTTATAACTTTCATTCCCGGAGTGTGAGTTGTCCAATGATGAATTGGAGTTTGAGCGTTACATGTGATGAAACATGTGAGAATCATTATGATAGCGGAGATGTGTTTATTAAGCATATTTGATGATTTATATTGCATATTTATAACAAAATAAAGTTGTTTTTATTGTTTTTTTATTGTCCATTTTGAGAAATCGACATGATCTTCTGCCTTTCTTTCAATATTGTCGGGCAGGTTAGGGAAGAAGTCTATATTTGTTATTTTTTCAACTTCGTCAATGCTCATTGCGTAAGTTGACATCGGGAGTCGGCCGCTTTTATTCTCATAAATGAAGCCTATAGTATGAATTTTGCCATTTTCTTCTTGCAATAGTACTTTGAAGAATGCCTGAGGCACAACGACTTTGTTTTCACCTATTGTATTTGAAGCATCGTTGACGATAGGACCGCATGCCACGAGAATCTTGCCTTTTTGCGATGCGAGTTCTCTTACTTGCTCTTCTAAATCTTTCCAGACGCCTCCGTTCAGATTAGGATTTTGAGGGCAGATATTGGAAAGGTAAAAAGATTCCTTCATGGCTTGTTCGTCCCATTTCATGTCGGCAGCCGGAGCCATGTGGCCTCTGTCCCATCCGGAATATTTGTAATCGTCGGTAGTTGCCGTGGCGTTTTTCGGCACCATAGGGTCTGGCTTGAAACGGTCGGAACGAGGAACTTCGCCTTCAACTTCCCAATCGGTCAGTTCATATGCAACCCAATTCGGTATTTTCCAATCGTAATTGTATGATACAGTGTAGCCTTTATGTGTTATTATTCTATCGCTTCTTTTGTCTAAAATATTGGGAATCTCAACATTCGACAAATTGATATTCTGTGCAAAAGTTGTTGTAATGCAGAAAAATAATAATAACAAAAAAGATGTTAATTTTTTCATGAGATATTTTTTACAAAAATAAAAATAAAATGTTAAAAATTGTTAAAAATAGCTATTCTATGAAATAAAAAATCAAGAATATTATGATTAAATTTTTATCTTTGCAGAAAGAAAAAAGAATCACAAAAACTTAAAAAAATACAAACAATGAAGAAACTTATTTTAATTCGTCACGGTGAAAGTGAATGGAATAAACTGAATCTTTTTACAGGTTGGACAGATGTTGATTTGAGCCCAAAAGGTTTGGAAGAAGCCTTTGAAGCAGGCAAACTTTTAAAACAAGAAAACTACAAGCCAGAATTATGTTTCACATCATATTTGAAAAGAGCTGTCAAAACTTTAAATAATGTTCTCGATGCAATGAATATGGATTGGCTTCCTGTTCAAAAAAGCTGGAGATTGAACGAAAAAAGCTACGGCGCAATCCAAGGTTTGAACAAAGCTGACACAGCTGCTAAATATGGCGACGAACAAGTTTTAGTATGGCGTCGTTCTTTCGACGTTCAACCACCTGCATTGGAAATGAACGATCCAAAGAGCCCAAGAATGGACGCTCGTTACGCTGAACTTACTGACGAACAAATTCCTTTGACAGAATCATTGAAAGATACTATAGAACGTCTTATGCCTTATTATAACGACGTGATTTTGAAAGCTTTCGAAAATCATGATCAAGTTATGGTCGTAGCTCATGGTAACTCATTGAGAGGTATCGTAAAAGAACTTCGTGGCATGACTAATGAAGAAATTATTAAGTTCAATATTCCTACTGCTGTTCCTTACGTATTTGAATTTGATGATAATATGAATCTTCAAAATCATTTCTTCCTCGGCGACCAAGAAGAAATCAAACGTAAAATGGAAAGCGTTGCTAACCAAGGAAAAGCTAAATAAAATAGTCTGTTTGCAATGAAGAATCGGTGGGTTATTCCAGATGTTCATGGTTGTCTCAATACCTTAAAATTATTGATAGAAAGTAGATTGAATCTGACAAAGTCTGATGTGATCTATTTCCTCGGTGATTATATCGACCGCGGCCCTGATAGTAAAGGCGTTATCGATTTTATCATGAATCTGCAAAACGCAGGTTACGAAATTCATTGTATAAGAGGTAATCACGAGGATTATTGTATCAGAGCTTGGGAAGAAGACCAAAAAAGAATATTCTTCAAAAGTAAAATAGAGAAAGATTGGAGAAAAAACGGAGGAACAAAAGCGTTGTTGAGTTTCGGCGCCAATCGCCCTCGTGATATCAATAAGTTTTATATCGACTGGATGAAAAAAACAAAATATTATATAGAACTTGAAGATTATATTTTGGTTCATGCAGGCTTTAACTTTAAAATTAATAATCCGTTAGACGACGTATTCAGCATGATGTGGATAAGAGATTTTAAAGTCGATAAAGACAAAGTGAAAGGCAAGAAGGTTATTCATGGACATGTGCCGGTTGAAATGACTCTCATAGATTTGTTTAACAATAACAACTATGATTTCCTGCCACTTGATAATGGTATTTATTACTCTAACAAAGAAGGATTTGGAAACTTGCTGGCTTTCAATTTGGACACTAAGGAAATAATAATACAACCTAATTTCGATTCTTAAATCATGAATCCTTTTGTTAATATTCATACTCATAATAGTCGTGTTGATAACAAAGAATTCATTGAAATAATTAACATCGATGTTGACAATCTTGTCAATGTCGATGTTAATTTTTTGTATAGCATAGGAATACATCCGTGGAATTCAGGAATTCAGGAATTCGGGGGCTTGGAAGCTTGGTGGTTAGGTGACATAAACCTAAAAGCAATAGGCGAATGCGGTATCGATAGAGCTTGCGGTATTGACTTTAAGATTCAGAAAGATGTATTCATAAAGCAGATAGAAGTGTCTGAACAATATAACAAACCTATGATAATTCATGCGGTGCGTTCTCATTCAGACATCTTGTCGATAAGAAAAGAAACAAAAGCCAAGATGCCTTGGATAATACACGGATTTCAAGGTAATGAACAAATCGTTTCACAATATCTTCGTCATAATATTTACCTGTCAATAGGTGATGTCTTGTTCAAAAACGAGCTTCGCGCTACGGAACTTCTGAAATTCATTCCGTCCGAAAGATTGTTTTTAGAAACGGATGACAGTGACAGAAATATCGTTGAAGTTTATGAGAAAACCTCAGTTTTATCAGGACGTAGTTTAGATGATTTGAGGAACGTTATTTTTAATAACTTTGTAAAAATTTTTGGAAAGATATGAATTGGAATTCAAGGACACAGTTGTTAGTTGGGGAAGAAGGTGTTAAGAAGTTGGCATCGAGTCATGTTCTCGTTGTAGGATTAGGTGGTGTTGGAGCATACGCTGCTGAGCAGTTGGCGCGTGCAGGAATAGGAAAGATGACGATTATAGATTGCGATACTGTTAATGTCACCAACAAAAACAGACAGCTTCTCGCTTTAGACAGCACCATCGATCGTCCTAAAGTCGAAGTGATGGCTGAGCGTATCCGTGACATCAATCCTGATATTGAGGTGATTCCGATAAATCAATATCTCAAGGACCAGCCTATCATCGACCTGATGGAACAGCCTTTCGATTTCGTGGTGGATGCCATCGATACTTTAGCTCCTAAGGTTTTCCTTCTTTATTATGCGGTACAGAACAAACAAAACATCATCAGCTGTATGGGCGCCGGCGGTAAGTTCGACCCTACAAAGATAGAAATAGACGACATCTCGAAATCGCATAACTGCCGTTTGGCGTTTTATATAAGAAAGAGATTGCATCGTCTCGGAATACGTGAAGGGATAACAGTGGTGTTCTCGCCTGAGAAAGTGGCAGAAAGCGCAGTGTCGATAGAGGAACAGACTCAGAATAAGATAGCTACAGTGGGAACGATATCATATATGCCTGCTATATTCGGATGCTTCTGCGCATCTCATGTCATTAGAAAAATTTTAGAGTCTTAGCATTCTTAATCATCCTGTTACAAGGAAAACAAAATCATCTTTTTCTTCAACCTTTTCCTCTATTGTAGAGATGAAATAGGTGCGTCGTGATGTGCCGTTTAATAATTTTTTTGCACTATTGAAATCACCGAGCTGACGATACATTTCTATGATGTCGAGGTTTGTTGATTCAAATTCTTCATCGTCGGGAGTGTAACGGCTTTTTAATAAATCGACTAATCTGCTGAGATTTTCTATATATTCGTCATGATGTACGAGGAATAAATCAATTCCTTGTAATATTTTTTTTCTGTTTCTATACCAGACCTTAAAACTCATCTCTTTCGAGGTGTAACGTTCTATATTAATTTGATATTTGTTTCTTACCAAATCGTTATAAGCCCACCACATCATGCGGCGGAAATAAATTTCCTGGTCTCTGTTGTAATCAGATTTGGCAAGGAAATTCTTATAATGATTGACGAGAGCCATTCGACCTTCGTTGCTTCCGAAGTGTACTCCATAGAAACGCCAGCTGTTCCAAGTGTAGAAATTGTCTGCCGGTTTCTTTTTGGTGATGTGTGGTTCTTCATACTTTTCGACCCATGACCAGTGATTGCAAGCCGGGCATACTATCATCTTCTGATGTTCGGTGATATATCCGTCGTTCAGTATCTTGCCGTCTGAATATAAGATAGACTGATTGACCATAGAGGATATAAGAATATGGCCTTCCATCCAACATTTACATCTTGGGCATTGATAATAAAATGTTTCGAATTTAATCATGAGTCAGTTTTTATTTTTGCAAATATAAATTATTTTCTTCCAAAGTCGGCAGGTATTTCACCCCATATTTCTGTTCTCCATTTATATATAGGTACACGAAAACTATTCTCGTGAAGCCATTTCTCTGCCCATCGTATCACCTCAAAGAGAGGTTTGTTTTTGTCGTTTTCAGCAATCTTTGTCTTGCATACGCCTTCTCTTACCCATTTCTGAGCGTTGACGGAATCGGAATAAATAGGATAACTGAGTTTGTTTTTCTTTTGCCATGCAAGGCAATATACTATTGCGAGAAACTCTCCTATGTTATTGGAACCGTGTTCATATACCGGGCTTTTGAAAAGGTGAGTGTTGGTTTCTACAAAAACACCTTGAAATTCCATCTTGCCGGGATTGCCTGAACAGGCAGCGTCAACAGCTATGCTTTGACCTATAGGCCTTTGATTTTCTGACAAGTTTTCGTATTGCTTGAATGATTCCTGCTGACCCTTGCCTGTCGTCTGCTGACATGAAGCTTCATAGCCGGCTCTAAATGCATTTTCTGCACTCGCTCTGTCGGGAAACGATTTGTATTGCGCTCCTTTAAAACCTTCTATTTGCATTTTGCAGGATTCCCATGTGCTAAAGACACCTATTTCTCTGCCTTTCCAAACTACGTAATATTTATTTTTTGCCATAATGCAAAGTTAACAAAGATTTCAATAATAAAATCTTAATTTTTTTAGAAAAAAACTAAAAATAAATGATTTCGTGTTGTTTTTTTTTGTAAAATTGCGTTTTATTAAAAAGAAGTATATAAATGAAATGAAAAATATAGTTCTATTTGGTAAAAGTATTCATAAATGTATTGTAATAGCTTTATTTATAATATGTTTTGTGTTAAAATTACCAAATCTCGTTCTTGCCAATAATGAAAATCATAATCATGATGCTGAGTGTCTTACTGAAGAAATTGAGACGGAAAAAGGTAAATTTAATGCTGGAGATTTGATTTTCGACCATATTTTGGATTCGTATGATTGGCATATCTGTACTTGGAAAGGGAAACACATATCCGTTAATCTTCCAATTATAGTTTTTGACGAAGGCGAATTGTATTCATTTTCATCGAAACATCTGCATCACGGGCATGAATATGTTACACAAAACAAGCACGGTGATGATGTAATATTTAAAATTCCCAATCATGGGAAATTCGAAGGGAAAGTGGTAAGAGTGGGTAGCGATGGCGCTCTTACCCGTCCTTTCGATATCTCTATCACAAAAACAGTCTGCGGTTTATTTATCTCATGTACTCTTCTCGTCGTGATATTTTTGCTTGTCGCAAAAGGCTATCGTCAACGTGGAGAAAAAGCGCCAAAAGGAATTCAGGCTCTGATAGAACCTCTTGTTATTTATGTCAGAGATGAAATAGCCAAACCTAACATAGGCAAAGATTATGAAAAATATCTGCCTTATCTTCTGACAGTATTCTTCTTTATTATCTTCAATAACATCTTAGGTCTTATACCATTTTTTCCGTTCGGAGCAAATATAACAGGTAATATAGCCGTGACAGCGACACTCGCTTTGTTCACGTTTTTTATCACACACTTGACAGGAAAGAGACATTATTACAAAGACATATTCAATACTCCGGGTGTCCCTTGGTGGTTGAAATTCCCATTGCCGCTGATGCCAATAGTGGAAGTAGTGGGATGTTTCGTAAAACCTGTAGTGCTGGCAATACGTCTTTTTGCTAATATCACAGCAGGTCATATTGTGATATTAGGCTTCGTATGTCTGATTTTCATTCTTGGCGAGATGAGCGCTGCAGCAGGTGGAGCGGTGTCGGTGGTTTCGTTATTGCTCGCCATTTTTGTCGATTGCCTTGAGTTGTTGGTCGCATATATTCAAGCATACGTGTTTACACTATTGTCGTCGCTCTATTTTGGCGCAGCAGCAAAAGAAGAACACGAACATTAATTAATATGTATGTCCATTGGCGCATAAGAAAAATAAATATTAAGTAAAACCTTATAAATTTATAAGTTATGTCATTATTAGTTTTATTACAAGATGTAGTTCAGGCCGCTGTTGACTTGGCTCCATTAGCAAAATTGGGCGCTGCATTGGCAGCAGGTATTGTAACAATTGGCGCTGGTTTAGGTATCAGCAGAATTGCAAGCTCAGCATTGGAATCATCAGCACGTCAACCTGAAATAGCAGACAAAGCTCAAACAAGCATGCTCATCTCAGCTGCATTTGTTGAAGGTGTTTCATTGTTCGCTTTGGTTGTATGCTTGCTGATTGGTATTGCTTGATCAGTACGAAATTATCGTCGTTGTAGCGGTTGGCTGCAACGACGAAATTTTTAAGATTAAAAAATAACTAATTGAACATCGTAAATTGTAAGTTATGGAATTGATTACTCCCGATTTTGGTCTGTTGTTCTGGATGACATTGGCATTCGGAATCGTATTTTTTATCTTGGCTAAATTCGCATTTCCTGTCATTAATGATATGCTGAAAAAACGCGAGGAAGAAATAAACAACGCTCTTGAGAAAGCCGAACGTACTCATCAGGAAATGGAAAAATTGCAGGCCGACAATGAGTTGCTGCTCGCCCAAGCTCGAGAAGAAAGAGATAAAATCCTTAATGAAGCTCGCCAAATTCATGATAAATTTATAGAAACGGCAAAAAACAAAGCAAACGAGGAAAAAGAACGCATTATTGAAAGCGCTAAGGAAACAATAGAAAATGAAAAAATGGCTGCTACAACAGAAATAAAAAATCAGATAGCAGGAATATCGATAAAAGTAGCAGAAAAAATTATTAAAAAACAACTCGAATCGGATAAAGAACAACTCGATTATATCAATAGAATATTAGAAGATATTGAAAATCAAAACCAAAAATAATTATGAAACCTAATATCTTGACTCATCGTTACGCTAAAGCGTTCATGGATTTGGCAATGCAAAACAATGTCGTTGACAAATGCCTCGACGACCTTTTGCTTGTTAAGACAACTATCGAAGCTAACGAAGAACTGAGAACTTTGATATATCAGCCTTTTGTCTCAAAAGAACACAAAATAAATATCTTAACAAGATTGTTTAAAGACAGAACTGAGTCTATCATTATTGATTTGCTCCGCCTTCTCATTGAGAAAAACCGCGATGAGATAATCACTGAGATATATGATGAATATCATGAATTATATCTTGAATATAAAAAGATTGCAGTCGTGACAGTAACGTCTGCCGTTTGTCTTGATGAAAAAACCACCAACAGAATCATAAACATTATTAGAAATAAAATAGTAGGTAAAGATTCTATTGAAATTAAAAATGTTGTCGATAAAAAAATAATCGGCGGTTTTATTGTCAAATATAAGGACTACGAATACGATGCGAGCGTCAGAAACACATTGAAACGTTTGCAATCGTCTTTTGAAGGAAACTTGTATGTTAAAAAATATTAAGAAAAGAATAAAAAACACATAAAATGGAAAGTATTAAACCTGCTGAGATATCAGCCATATTGCTTCAAGAACTGACAAATTTTGATTCTAAAAGCGAATTAGATACAAAAGGTTCTGTACTTCAGATTGGTGATGGCGTCGCTCGTGTTTATGGCATGAAGGATGCAGAATCTGGAGAATTGGTTGAGTTTGAGAAGACTGGCGCCATGGGTATAGTATTAAATCTTGAGCAAGATAATGTTGGTGTTGTTCTTTTGAACGATTCGTCGGATATAAAAGAAGGCGACATTGTCAGATGTACTCATCATATTGCATCTATAAATGTTGGTGAAGGTATGCTCGGCCGTGTCGTTAATACACTCGGAATGCCTATCGACGGTAAAGGTGAGATGAAAGGTGAGACTTTCAATATGCCATTGGAACGCAAGGCTCCAGGTGTCATCTTCCGCCAGCCTGTCAATGAACCTCTTCAGACAGGTATCAAGGCCGTCGATGCCATGATTCCTATAGGTCGCGGACAACGTGAGCTTATCATCGGCGACCGTCAGACTGGTAAAACGACTATCGCTATCGATACTATTTTAAATCAAAAAGAATTTTATGACAGAGGTGAACCTGTCTATTGTATATATGTAGCCGTAGGACAAAAAGGTTCTACTATAGCTAATATCGTTCAGACTCTTGAAGATAAGGGCGCATTGCCTTATACAGTAGTCGTTGCTGCAACAGCATCCGACACTGCTGCTATGCAATATTACGCTCCTTTTGCAGGTGCAGCTATAGGCGAATATTTCCGCGATACCGGACGTCCTGCCTTGGTGGTTTATGACGACCTCTCAAAACAAGCTGTCGCTTACCGCGAAGTTTCTTTGTTGCTCCGTCGTCCACCAGGACGTGAGGCTTATCCTGGCGACGTTTTCTATCTTCACTCAAGATTGCTTGAACGCGCAGCCAAAATTGTCAAGTCTGACGATATCGCTAAAAATATGAACGACCTTCCTGAAAGCCTTAAAGATAAGGTGAAGGGTGGAGGCTCGTTGACAGCACTTCCTATCATTGAGACACAGGCCGGCGACGTCTCGGCTTATATCCCAACCAACGTGATTTCTATTACCGATGGTCAGATATTCCTTGAGACAAACCTTTTTAACTCTGGTATTCGTCCTGCTATCAACGTCGGTATCTCAGTGTCGCGTGTGGGCGGTAATGCGCAAATAAAGTCAATGAAAAAAGTAGCAGGTACTCTTAAAATTGACCAAGCACAATTCCGTGAACTCGAAGCCTTCTCTAAATTCGGTTCAGACCTCGACGCTGCAACTCAAGCAGTCCTCGAAAAAGGACGTCGTAACGTGCAAATGCTTATCCAGCCTCAGTCGTCACCGATGAGAGTGGAAGAGGAAATAGCAATCATATATTGCGGCGTCAATAATCTGATGAGAAATATCCCTCTTAACATGGTGGCTGAGTTTGAAAAGAATTTCATAAGTCAACTCAACAACAGATACCCAGAGGTGATGAACAGAATAAAACAAGGTCAATATGACGATGAAATAACTAATGTCTTGAAACAAGTCGCTGCTGAAATCAGTGATAGTATGTCTGAAAAACATTAATCGTTATGGCAAATTTAAAGGAAGTCAGGACAAGGATTGAATCTGTCAACTCGACTAAACAGATTACGAGTGCTATGAAAATGGTGGCAGCGTCGAAACTGCGTAAGTCGCAGAGCGCCATCATTGCATTGCGCCCGTATGCCGAAAAATTTAGCGAGATAATGAGCAAGCTGTCTGCTGTGACAGAAAAAGGCAGCAACTCTGTCTTTACCGATAACCGCCCTGTGGAAAAAGTCCTTGTCGTGCCTTTGTCATCTAACAAAGGCCTTTGCGGTGTCTTCAATGCCAATATCATACGCTCAACGATAAATCTGATTGAAGAGGATTATAAAACACAATTAGAAAGTAATAATTTGGAAATCTTGTGTGTAGGCTCTAAGGTGGAAGACTCCCTGAAGTTTAAGAAATATCCTGTGGTGGGAAATGAAAATCATATCTTAGATGACCTGACTTATGAAAATGCAGTTGCTTTAGCAGAAAAATTGATGAGATATTTTGAAGAGAAAAAATACGACCGTATAGTTTTCGTATATAATCAATTTAAAAATGCGGCGACACAAGAATTGGTCTATGAACAATTCCTTCCTATTGTAAGTCATCAGTCAACAGACAACGAAAAATCGTCTAATGTAGAAATTGATTATATTTTCCAACCTAATAAGGATGAAATATACAACGAGATGTTGCCTAAATCGTTGAAGATGCAAGTTTATAAAATATTGTTAGATAGTTTTGCATCAGAACAAGGCGCTCGTATGATTTCGATGACTCAGGCAACAGACAACGCAACAGAACTTCTTAAAGAATTGAATCTGACATATAACAAAGCTCGCCAGTCGGCTATTACTAACGAACTTGTAGAAATAGTGAGTGGAGCGGACGCTTTGAAAGGATAATAGACTTTTTGTAATCACTTCATCACTCCATTACTGAAAAAAAAGATTCGGTCACTGAGCTTGTCGAGTGCCGAATCTTTTTTAGTATAATCAAAAATGCTGGGCAATTATAATTATAAGTGTCAATTTATGGATGAAGTTCTTCTAAAGCTTTTTGTAATATCTCATCCATTGGTTCATAGAGCGGATAGAAAGCTTCATCGCCAAAGACGTTTCTTGCAACATATGCCTTGAACAATGGCTCTGAGAGTTCTCTCGCTTTAGCTTTATCTTCTTCAGTTCCTTTGATTTTCTTTTCTTCAGTACGTCGCATCAGTTCGTCGAACATAGCGTCGGTGAAAATGAATTTCTCGCTGAACGTTTCAACATCGCCATATCTCAAAATTTCGTTACGATGTATATCTGAATAATCGAAAGCATATTGGAACAATATATTGTTGTTAGCCATCATATTGAAGAAATAGCGTGTGGTGTCGTTTTTTAATGGGACGTAAACATCAGGCATGATGCCACCGCCGCCATAGACTATTTTGCCGCCAGGAGTAACATATTTCAAAGAATCAGCGAAATGAATGCTATCGATGCTGAACATTTCCCCTGTTGTATAACGTGAATATTCCTCTAACATATATTCTTCCTTGCTTCCATCGAAAGGTTTCTGTATGCAACGTCCTGTCGGGGTGTAATAACGAGCAACGGTCAGACGTATTGCGCCATTTTTACCAAGGTCAAATTGTTCTTGAACCAAGCCTTTGCCAAAAGAACGGCGACCTATTATAGTTCCTCTATCGTTATCTTGAAGCGCTCCTGCCACAATTTCACTCGCACTTGCTGAGCCTTCGTTGATAAGCACAACGACATCTTGATTTTCCCACAGTCCTTTGTGACGTGAGAAAATATATGAACGTTCTCGATGTTCTCCTTCGGTATAAACAATAAGTTTATTATCGGAAAGCATTTCGTCAACAATGCCTACAGCCTCGCCAAGATAGCCTCCTGTATTATCTCTTAAATCGAGTATCAACTTTGTCATGCCTTGGGCTTTCAGTTTCTTCGTGGCATCAACAAATTCCTTATGGGTAGTTTGAGAGAATTTGGTGAGTTTAATGAAACCGATGTTTTCTTCAATCATATAAGCTGCATCAATACTATATGTCGGAATGGCATCTCTTATAATAGTAAAATCGAGCAATTCAGAGATGCCTCGTCTTTTTATCTTGACATCTACTTTGCTTTTTTTAGGGCCTTTAAGGAGTCGCATCGCATCTTTGTTGGTGACTTTGACGCCTGCCACTAACGAATCTCCGACATATACGATTCTGTCGCCGGCAAGGATGCCGACTTTTTCGGAAGGTCCGCCTTTGATAGTATTAATGATAGTGATAGTATCTTTTTCTATTCTAAAAGAAACACCAATGCCATCGAAACTGCCGTGGAGATTGTCGTTGACGTCGTCGAGTATTTCAGGCTTGATGTATTCGCTGTGTGGGTCCATCGACTCGAGGACGTGAGTGACAGCTTTTATCTGAAGTTCATTGATGTTTACGGTATCGACATATTCTTTGTCGATGAGTGAGAAAATATCGTTTATACAAGATAAATTGTCACCGTCTTTAGAGACAGTGACAATATTATTTGTTTTTGATATATAAATGCCTAACATCACACCGACTGCCAATAAAGCAGAATAAACAATCGGCATTATAGTCTTATTATTCATCTTGTTATATTTCTGCGCTTGAAAGTTTTAATTCATTGCCGGCTTTTTTGAACAAACCTTGCAGCACTGTTCCAGGGCCAACTTCAATAACTTCGGTGAGGCCAGTGGCGAGCATGTTGCCCATTGTCTGAGTCCAGCGAACTGGAGACGTTAATTGTGATATAAGATTTGCTTTGATGATATCTGGTGATGCCACCGCTTGTCCTGTCACGTTCTGATAAATTGGACAGATGCCGTTAGTGAATTTTGTGTGTTGTATTGCTTCGGCGAGTTTGACGCGTGCTGGCTCCATGAGAGGGCTGTGGAACGCACCTCCTACTTGAAGAGGAAGAGCTCTTTTGGCTCCGGCTTCTTTAAGAAGCTGACATGCCATCTCAACACCTTTGATGCTGCCGGAGATAACGACTTGTCCGTTGCAATTATAATTAGCAGGAATAACAACTTCATCTTTTATGGAAGCGCATATTGATTCTATCTTTTCATTATCCATGCCGATAATGGCAGCCATTGTGCCTGGGTTTTCTTCGCAAGCGGCTTGCATCGCATTAGCGCGAGCTGCAACGAGACGTAAGCCGTCTTCATATTGAATAGTGCCGTTTGCTGCTAAAGCCGAAAATTCGCCTAATGAGTGACCTGCAACCATGTCTGGCTTGAATTCTTCGCCTAACATTTTTGCTAAAATGACTGAATGAAGAAATATTGCTGGTTGCGTGACTTTAGTCTGTTTCAAGTCTTCGGCAGTGCCTTCAAACATAATGTCAGTGATAGAAAATCCGAGGATGTCGTTAGCCTTTTTAAACATATCCTTCGCTTTAGGAAATTTATCGTAAAGATCTTTTCCCATTCCAACAAACTGAGAGCCTTGTCCCGGAAATACGTATGCTTTCATATTTTTAGTATATGTGGTCTTTTTTTATTTTTATAGTTTAATTATTGTCTTGTCAAAATCAATCTCTTGAATTGCCGAAAAATCTAAGTAAGTATAAGAAAAGATTCAAGAAATCGAGATATAATGTCAAGGCTGCATGTACTGTAATCTTCGCCATCATTTCGCCATCATTGATGCCGCTATCGCCAATCTGTTTTATTTTTTGAACATCAAAAGCTGTAAGGCCTGTGAATATAAGAACACCAACAATACTAATGATGTAATCTAATCTTGCGCTGTGCATGAAGAAGTTGACTAAAGTAGCGATGATAATTCCTATCAATGCCATGAAAAGGAAAGAACCGAATTTTGTCAAATCTGTTTTTGTTGTATAACCAACAACAGCCATCACGCCGAACATGCCTGCAGAAATGACGAATGTCTTGAAAATTGATGCTGCTGTGTATGCCCAGAATATGAAACTGAGGCTTATGCCCATAAGAATGGAATAAATAACATACATCAACACTGTTTTTTGCACCGACATTTTATGCATATTTGCTGTCATGGTAAACACAATAATAAAAGGTGCAAAAGTAATGATCCAGCCGAGGATGCTCATCTTTGCGCCGCCTTGAGGAGTTACATGTATAAATGAGCTGAATAATGCTTCATTTGTTCCGAACAAGAATGCTGTTGCTGCTGTTATGCCAAGCGCTGCAAACATCCACATAAATACTGTCGATACGAAAGTTCTCGACATTGCTTGTGTCATTGTTCTGTTTGAATTGTAATTGCCATTAAATTGATTCATCATAATTCTTAAAATTTGATTAGTTGTTATTATTTATTAATGTAAGTTTGAACCTATGAGTTGTAAGAACTCTGCGCGTGTCTCGCTTCTTTCAAAAGCACCTATGAAATCAGATGTCGTTGTGACAGAACTTTGCTTCTGGACACCGCGCATGCTCATACACAAATGACGTGCCTCTATAACGACTGCCACTCCAAGAGGATGTAATGCATCGTTGATGGCTTCCTTGATTTGTGTCGTCAATCGTTCTTGGACTTGAAGCCTTCTTGAATATGCCTCAACAACGCGTGCTATTTTGCTCAATCCTGTTATGTAACCGTTAGGAATATAAGCAACATGTGCCTTGCCAATGAATGGAATCATGTGATGTTCGCACAATGAAAACAATTCTATGTCTTTCACTACAACCATCTGACGATAGTCTTCCTTGAAACGTGCCGACAAAAGAATGTCCTTAGGATCCATGGTGTATCCTTGTGTGAGAAACTGCATCGATTTGGCAACGCGTAAAGGTGTCTTTTCAAGGCCTTCGCGTGTGATGTCTTCTCCAAGTAATTCTATAATAGCTGCATAATGCTCCTGCAATTTCTCTAACTTCTCAGGATTAAATTTATCAATCCTTTCGTATCCAATAATTTCGTTATTCATCTTTATTGTTATTATTTCTTACCAACATAAATGTTTCAAAAAATGAGAAACATAAATAATATGTTAAAAATGTGATGATAAATGTTATTTTATCTTCAGGATTATTTACCACATAAACCACAATTATAGTCAGATAGACAATAAGTTTTAATATTGTTGCTATCATGTTGAAATTGATTAGTTTGTGCGCATCATTCTTTTTTCTTATCTCTGTTGCTTTACGGTATATCACAGCGCTCACCGTGACAAAAAGCAGCAGCAGATAGTGCCAATGTGGCGTAATATATTGAGGTGCATATACGCTAAGTATCATGCTAATACCCCATAATATTCCAAAGAGGCTCAGTAATGATATTAAGAATTTTCTCCTTGCAGATTTCATTATTTCTTTGTCTCAGTTTTTGATTCGCTTGTTTTTCCCATCTCACATTTACCTGTAAAGATGGCTCCTATTTCGATATACAATTGTTTTGTAGAAAGTTCGCCTTCAATGTGTGATGTCGATTTTAATGATGTAAGCTCTTCTACATTTATTTTACCTTTTACATTTCCTGACAAATCAGCTTGCTTGCAGTAAAGCTCACCTTCTATGCTGCCATTCTGTCCTAACACTATTTTACCATCAGATTTTAATATCCCTATTACTTTTCCGTCAATACGAATATCACCGTTTGATTCTATTTCACCTTTTATAGTAGTGCCATTGCCAATAATATTTCTTGCTGGACTTTCGTGATTGCTCATTTCTATAATCTTTATTTTACGTTTTTATTCCAAAATTCTATGTATTCGTCAACATTCTTATTTGAGTAGAATATCGGATAATTGTTTTTAGAAATTAATATAACCTTATATTGTTCCTCATTGATTCCACCGAAAAGATAATCTGTCAAGAACATCGCTGTTTTGTAATCTTCAGCTTTCGACTGATTTTCAAATTCTTCTATCGTTATGATTGTTTCTTGTTTGCTGAGCATTACATTCTTGACTTCAAGCTGCAACATTCTGAAACTTTCTTTGTTGAAGTCGCTGAGACGTACTTTCAAAGGATTGACCCTCACACTCTTAGTGTTGCATATAATCATGACATAATATGTTTCGTTAGGATTATATGAGTATGGATATTCTTTTTCCGGTTCTTTTTCCTTTTGGCGAGCACTTTCGACAGGAAGTCCTAAGCTATACATTTCATTAGCTTTGAGCAACACCTCCATAGCGTGCGGTTTGATGCTGCTTTCTGGATAATTTTGAACGAGGCGATAAAGCGCATACGCCATTGAATCAACAACATCAAGCTGACCTATAGAAATTGCATCAAGAAATTCAAAACGAGGCATTAACAAAGTGTCGTCAGGACATAATTCGCGAGCTTTAGACGCATACATTCTAACACGTTGATACTGACCTTTTTTATATGCTTCAAATGTCTTGGAATATAAATTTGATGATTCCATTCCCTTTTCTTGTTCTTTGATGAAATATTCAGGGTCTAATATTATCTTTGCTTGATTAGAATCCGGATATTTGCTGAGAATCAAGTTTTTATAATATTCGGCCTTGTCGTTTTCTTTTCTTTCATAATACATTTTGTAAAGATAATACCATGAACTTAATTCATATTCATTTTCAGGATAACGTTCATTAAGTTCACTATATGCCTCTATCGAATTGTCATAATCCTCAAGATTATCATAATAAATATATCCGATATTATTCAAAGCGTGAAGTATCTGTTCGTTGGCCTCTTCTTTTTGTTTTGGCGTAAATGGAAGCTGTTGTAAATAATAGCCAATATCTGTAGGTTGGTATTGAGCGGTATCGGCTGTTATTCCTTCTTTACGTTCTTCCAAAAGTTTTTCGATCTCATCTTCCGAGAGTGTTGCTAACTCTTCTTTTGTGAAATATTCAAGAAGTTGTTGTTGCTCAGCTTCTTCCTCTGTCAACATGCTTTGTTTGTTCTTGATAAACCAATAGTCTTCTAATTTTCTGTTACCCCACTTGTTCCTAAATTCCGTTGCTCCGCGCACCAAAGAATTCTGATTATAGAAATACCAGCTTGGTGCTCCTGACGCCATGTTATTCGACATATCCGGAGTTGCTATCTTTTCATCGCCGCCAAGCAAAGCGAGTTGTTCTTGCAATTCTTTCTCCTTTTGAAGACGTTCTTGTTCTGCCTTATATTCTTCAATAACTTGTGATATTATCTTGTTTCTCGATACCGAATCCATGTCGGCAAGGCGTAACAAGCTGTCTTGCAATTGATAAACAACAAGACTTTCGACCAAATCCGTTAACATGACAGAAAGATTCAAAAGGCTGTCATATTCCGGATATGTTCTATCCATTGTCATGACGACGGTGTCGTAATAAGCTTGTGATAAAATATAATCTTTATTGTCGAACAACATTGTCGCAACTTTAAGCGACGACTTCACCTTTTGGCGAGGATTGTTGCTGCTTGTTGCTACAGAACTTCTAAGATATTTTATACCAACAGCTTCGTTGTCTTCTCTCAAAGCGACGTCAGACATCGCAAAATAGATTCTGTCTTTATATTCTTTGTTTTTGGTGTCTTTGAGCATTTTCCAGAACATCTTCATTATGGATGCGGTATCGCCTGATTCATAACATTTCGCTAAATTCATTTGAGATTCAAATGTCATTTCATAATTTGGATGTTTCTTTATTACAGCTTCAAACTGTTCGGAAGCTCTTTTGTTATCATTTTGATATTCATAAATTTGTCCTAAAATGAACATTGTCCTGACGCGAGTGTCTCTGTCGAGATTTTTCAATAATGCGCTTTTCAAATATTTGACAGCATTATCGTATTGCCCTTGTTTTATGTGAAAATCAGCAAGAACCAAATCGAGGTTGTTTCTCACATATTTAGGCATCTTTTCCAGTTTTGAAGTGGTAACAATCAAGTTTTGAAGAATGGCTTCAGCCTTAGGATATTGTTCCGTTTCGATATAAGTCTTTGCAAGCCATAAGTTTGCAGTATGAGTTATATCGTTGTACTTGTATGAATTGACTACATAATCGAATGTACGACGTGCAGGAATGTATTCTTGTTTGTAGAAATTAGCTTGAGCCATAATGAGATATGAATCGTCGATCCATTTCACATATTCTTTCCCGTTAAAACGCATCGAGTGACGCTGAATGCTGATAGAAGCCTTTTCTATCGCTCTATCCATGTTAGAGTTAAGTGAGAGCGCATTTTCTTTTGTTCCATAATTGAAAACGGGAAGTATCGCTGTATAATCGTCTTTTACAGCTTCTTTCAACGATTTTTCACCTTCCTTGACGCTTTGGTCTCCATTCCACCAGACATTATAATGGCTCGTCATGTTGTGATAAACTCTTCTGTTCCATTTGTTTTTCTTGGTAGAACATGATGCTAACACTAATACTGACAATAATCCAATTAAAATATTTAATTTTTTTCTTCTGATTTTCAACACTTTCTGATAATTTTAAAACTAATCACCGAATATAACTCATTTTTTTGCGTTTTATTTTTTGGAATTATATTCAGAATATGCAAAAATAAATAATTAGGCGTTATAAAAGTGTTTTTTTATAAAAAAATATAAAAAGTATTAAACTCTCGAATAAAACTTGTAATTTTACGGCTTGAAATAAAAAGTGGCATCATGGATAATTTTGTTGTATCAGCGAGGAAATACAGACCTATAACATTTGATAGCGTGGTTGGACAGAAAGCCATCACTTCAACATTGCAAAATGCGATAAGAACCAATACTTTAGCACAGGCATTTTTGTTTTGCGGACCGAGAGGAGTTGGCAAGACAACTTGTGCGAGAATCATGGCAAAAACCATCAACTGCATGAATCCTACAGCAGAAATGGAAGCCTGCGGCGAATGTGAATCATGTAGAAGCTTCGATAGTTCTAATTCGTTCAATATTTACGAGTTGGATGCGGCTTCAAACAACTCCGTCGATAACATCCGCGACCTCGTTGATCAAGTCAGAATACCACCTCAAATTGGAAGATATAAAGTTTATATCATCGATGAGGTCCACATGCTATCCTCAAATGCCTTCAACGCTTTCCTCAAAACTTTGGAAGAGCCGCCTGCATACGCAAAATTTATCTTGGCAACAACAGAAAAACACAAAATTATTCCTACAATCTTATCACGTTGCCAAATATATGATTTCAAGAGAATTACAATAGATGATATTAGCAAACATCTTCAAAATGTCGCTTTAAAAGAGAATATTGTCGCAGAAGAAGAGGCTCTTAACATTATCGCTCAAAAAGCCGATGGAGCTCTTCGTGATGCGCTTTCTATCTTTGACCAAATGGTGAGCTTCTCCGGAAAAAATATTACCTACAAAGATGTCATTGCTAACCTTAATGTACTCGATTACGAATATTATTTCAGAGCCGTGGATTATATCTTGGTAAAAGATACTAACTCCATATTGCTTTTACTTAATGAAGTGGTTGAAAATGGCTTTGATATTCATTACTTTATACAAGGATTATCAACTCATCTTAGAAACCTTCTTCTCGGAAAAGACACAAGATTGATTGAACTGATGGAAGTTAGCCGTCAGCTTAAAATGAGATATGCAGAACAAGCTCAAAAATGTTCTCAATATTTTATTTTGAAATCTTTAGACCTTGCTAATCAATGTGACTTGAATTTCAGAAACAGCAATAACAAACGATTACATATAGAAATCTGCTTGATGAAAATGTGCTTTGTTGAAGGTCAAATGCAAGGACAAGGACGAGTTCAACCTCAAGTCCCTCAACAACCTCAAGTCCCTCAGCAACCTCAGGTCCCTCAACAACCTCAAGTCCCTCAGCAACCTCAGGTCCCTCAACAACCTCAGGTCCCTCAACAACCTCAGGTTCCTCAACAACCTCAAGTCCCTCAACAACCTCAGGTCCCTCAACAACCTCAACCAACAGTTAGAGTGAGCAGACTTAATAGACCTGGTACAATTTCCATAAATGCTGAAGAGCCTAAAAAAGAAAAAGTTGTTGAAGAAGTATGGAATAACGATTTTTCTCAGGAACAATTGGATAAGGCATGGAACGATTTTATCGTTTCTTATCAACAAACATCTCCGGTTTTTATTGCCGGAATAAAAAATGCTGAACCAAGAGCTAACGGCAAATCTGAAATAATTTTCAAAATAGATAATATTCTCGTCGTAAAAGACGTAAATAATATGCAGGCACTTCATGAATTTCTCAAAAAAGCATTGCATAACAATCAGTTCGTGCTCAAAGAAGAAGTCTTGGAACGACCAAGAGAAGTGGTTTTATATACTGATAAACAAAAATTTGAAAAGATGGCGAACGACAATCCAAATCTTTTCGACATAAAGGACAGTCTTAATTTAGAATTAAACGTTTGATTTATGGGATTTTGGAAATGGATAGGTGAGAAAACCTTAAAAATTTTAGGCTGGAAAATAGTTGGCGTAGTGCCGGTGAAAAAATGCGTCATCACTGTGGCTCCTCATACAAGTATAGCCGATTTCATTTTGGGAAGATTGGCCTATTGTTCTATCGATATGGATGTTAAATTCCTGATAAAAAAAGAATTTTTTGATATTCCAATTTTGAAATCCATGTTGTTGAAAATGGGCGGACTTCCTGTCGATAGAAGCAGAAACAACAACCTGGTAACACAAGTGGCTGCAATGTTTAAAAATCACGACACCCTTAACATTGTAATAGCTCCTGAAGGAACGAGAAAACGCGTTAACAAATGGAAAAAAGGCTTCTATTATATGGCCGAAATGGCTGATGTTCCAATCATACTCGGCTTCTTGGACTTCAAGAAAAAAGAATTAGGATTCGGACCTATGTTTTATCCTACAGGAAACTACGAAGAAGATTGGAAATTCATTGAAAGTTTTTATAGAGGTATAACTGCTAAACATCCGGAAAGATATAATTTATCTAATTGATATTCTATGGCTAAAGAAAAAAAAGAAACAGAAAGCAGACTAAGAAAGAAATATCGTGTAGTTGTTTATAACAACGAAAATTATGAGGAAAAAGCCCATTTTAAATTTACTCCGTTGGCTTTGTTCAACATAGTCATTTTTTCATCTGTCCTTCTCATCGTTTTGGTAACATATCTCATAGCCTTCACTCCTCTGCGAGAATATATCCCAGGTTATACCGATGTTAGTCTCAACCGACGTGTTTATGAAATGGAACGTCGAGCCGATTCTTTAGAATTGGTGTTCAAACAAAAAGACTTGTATATCAATAATTTGAAGAAGATAATAATGGGCGACGATTTTGTAACTGATAGTATCAACTCTCTTCTGACAAAATCAAGTAACACTAATTTCAATAATATCACTGATAAAAAATCCAAAGAAGACAGTCTGTTCCGAATCGAGTATGAAAATGAAACAAGAAATAATTTGTTCAAACAGGAAATCATAGATGAGATTCCTTCTGATTATAAATTAGTCTCATTCTTTAGCCCGATGACAGGAATAGTGACAAATCATTTCAATAGAGAAGAAAAACACTACGGCATCGATATTGTTTCAGATAACAATTCTGTAATCAAAGCAACTGCCGACGGAACTGTAATCTATTCCGATTGGACCGTGGAAAATGGCTATTGTATTGGAATACAACATAATGGAAATTTGTTCTCGATATATAAACATAATGCTGTTTTGTTAAAAGAAGACGGTGATTTTGTTAGCGCAGGAGAACCAATCGCCCTATACGGAAATAGCGGAAGTATGTCAACAGGACCTCATCTTCATTTTGAATTATGGTACAATGGAACTCCTCTAAATCCGGAAGATTATATTTCTTTTGAAAGGAACTAAATAAATTGGTTTTTTATTTATCTTTGCAGATTAAAAAATATATATTAAATGGTAGTTTTAGTTAAAATAATACAACTTATATTAGCACTGTCTATCTTAGTGGTTGTCCACGAGTTCGGTCATTTTATAACAGCAAGAATATTCAAGACAAGAGTAGAGAAATTCTATATTTTTTTCAATCCTAATTTCTCCCTTTTCCGTTGTAAAAAAGTGCACGGACAATGGCGTTTCGCTTTTTTCAGTAAAAACGTGCCTGAAAAATACATCACACACGAACGCATCGACCCTATCACAAACAAAAAAGAAACAACATACGAAGAAATAGATCTAAGTACTTTGTCGCCAGACGATTGGCGTACTGATGAAGATACTACAGAATTTGGTATCGGTTGGATCCCTCTCGGTGGCTACTGTAAAATTGCAGGTATGATTGACGAGTCGATGGACTTGGAACAAATGAAAAAACCAGCTCAGGATTGGGAATTTAGAAGCAAACCAGCATGGCAGCGCCTTATAGTGATGGTGGGCGGTGTCGTGATGAATGTGATAACAGCTTATATCATATTCACTGGATTACTCATCTCTCAAGGTTCTCAATACCTTCCAACTTCAGAAGTCAATAAATACGGTATCGTTACATCCCAGCTCGCACAGGAATTTGGCTTGAGAGATGGTGACAAAATATTGAATGTCAATGGTAATCATATTGAAAACTTCAGAAAAATCCAAATCCCAATGGAATTAATACTCGAAGACTCTGAATATATTGAAGTCGAGAGAAATGGCGAAAAAATTAAAATTGAACTTCCAGAAGATGCTGTAGAAAAACTCATCAATAGCAATAGTCTCTTCATTTCATATCGCTTCCCATTTGTAATCAGTGATTTCGCTCCAGGTTCTATAGCTCAGAAAGCCGGAATGCAAAAAGGCGACAAAATAATAAAAATCAATGATATAGATGTTCCGTTCTTCAGTGATTTCTCAAATAACATCGCTCAGTTTGCAAATCAGAAAATTAACATAGCAGCAGTTCGTGATAACGATACATTGAATTTTGACATACAACTTGCTGACGACGCTAAAATCGGAGTTTTTACGGCAGATTTAGAATATAAAACTCAAGAATATACATTCTTCCAAGCAATTCCTGCAGGCTTCAACAAAACAGGAAAAGAATTGAGCGACTATTGGAAACAATTGAAACTCATATTCAAACCAAGTACAAAAGCCTACGAAAGTCTCGGCGGCTTCATAACAATAGGCAGTATCTTCCCATCAACTTTCGACTGGATTGCGTTCTGGAGACTAACAGCATTCTTGTCAATAGTCTTAGCTGTTATGAATATTTTGCCAATCCCGGCTCTCGACGGAGGTCATGTTCTCTTCTTATTATACGAAATTATAACCAGAAGAAAACCTAACGACAAATTCATGGAAATTGCACAAACCGTAGGTCTGTTAATTCTTTTGGCCTTGTTGATTTTTGCAAATGGCAATGATATTTTAAGATTATTCAGATGACATTAATTAATAATGTATGAAAAACTTTTTTAACAAAAAGAACATACAATAAACAAATAAAAACTAAGTTTAAAATACATAAATAAATAATCAAATAGTGCAAAGGCTAAGATACATACTGACCATGATAATTGTTGCGATTTCAGGAATGATGATGGCGCAACAAGCACCTATGTTTACCAACTACAGTAATTCTTATGCTAGCGTGAATCCTGGTTTCGGAGGTTTAAGCGATGGTGTCAATGTGATGGGTATCTATAGAAATCAATGGACTGGATTTGTTGACAATTCTTACGAGAATGCAATAGTATCTCCAACAACAATGTTGTTTTCAGGTGATATGCCAGTTAAATTGCTTCATGGCGGCGCAACGTTATCTATCATGAATGATAAAATTGCATACGAAGATAATATCAATGTTAATTTAGGATATTCTTTTCATTTGGATTTAGGCGGCGGCACTTTAGGCATTGGTATGGCATTCAATATGTTAAACCGTTCTGTGGATTTCGGGAAATTGTTTCCTAACACAACAGTCCCAAACGACCCAATACTTCCGTCAGCAGAAGAAAGCGACATGCTCATAGATGCAAACTTCGGAGTTTATTGGCATGTCCCAGAAACATTCTACATAGGTATGTCTGTCACTAATCTTTTTGAATCTAAAGGTAGAATGTTAGTCGAAAATGGAAGTACAACAGCGAGTTTTATAGGAGACAGAACATTTTATCTTATGGCAGGTTACGAATACCAATTCAATAATCCTATTTATACTTTGCTGCCATCTTTGTGCATTATGACGGATATTGCATCAACGCAAATCAATGCCGGAGCTAAATTATTATATAATGAAAAATTCTGGTTTGGTCTTAATTATAGATACCAAGAATCAATAGCTGCAATGGTCGGATTGAAATTTAATGATATTCAAATATCGTATTCGTACGACATAAACACTATGGGAATTGCAGTTCAAGGCTCTCACGAAGTTTGCGTAAGTTATTTATTTAAAATGAATTTGGAGAAATCTCCAAGAATATATCATAGTATTAGATACTTATAAAATCTGATGTAAAAAAATAAAATAAAAGTTTTTATTTTGTAATATTATTTTTTATACTTTTGTGGTTTGAATTATTTTTAAATGATTAGTAATAAATCAAAATAAAATGAAAAAGTTACTGGTATTAAGTTTAGTGGTATTTACTTTGGTGGGATGTAACCCTAATCAAGGAGAATTAGTCGGTGTTAGAAAGAAAACCAAGCAGTTCTATCATCCAGATCCATACGGAATGGCTTTTGTTCCTATGGGTAGTTTTACAATGGGTGTTGGTGGTCAAGACATTACTTCTGGACAAACAACACAACCAAAAACCATTTCTGTATCTTCATTCTTTATGGACGAAACAGAAATAACAAACAACGAATATCGCGAGTTTGTTTATTGGGTGAGAGATTCTATCGCAAGAGATATGCTTGCAGAGAATTCAATAGAAGGTTTCCGTATTACTGAAAATCCAAAAACAGGTGAGGTTTATGAGGGCGATGGCGTTCTCAATTGGGAAACTCCAATCGAATGGAATAGTGCCGACGAAAACGTCAGACAGGCTTTAGAGGGTATCTTCTTCTCTGAAGATGAACGTATTTATGGTAAAAAAGAAATCGATCCAAGAAAATTGAATTATCAATATTATTGGATTGACCTTCATGCAGCTTCAAAGAAAGAATTTAATGAAGGTGAAACTTACGATTATAAAAACGCAAGTTTCGCTAACCGTAAAAAAGATCGTACAGCATTCGTGAAGAATGAAACCATTAATGTGTACCCAGATACATTGGCTTGGATTCACGACTATTCATATTCTTTCAATGATCCTTTAACAGAAAAATATTTCTGGCATGTCGCATACGACAACTATCCTGTTGTTGGTGTTAACTGGCATCAAGCAAAAGCATTCTGCGTATGGCGTACTGAAAAATTAAACAGATATTTACAATCTCAAAAAGGCGAAACTATATTGTCTGAATTCCGTCTCCCAACAGAAGCAGAATGGGAATGGGCAGCTCGCGGCGGCAACAGCCTTAACCCTTATCCATGGGGTGGACCTTACACTCGTAGCGCTCAAGGTTGTTTCTTGGCTAACTTTAAACCATTACGCGGTAACTATATAGCTGACGGCGGCTTGAGAACATTAGTCGTAGGCCATTATCCTCCAAATGACTGGGGATTGTATGACATGTCTGGTAATGTAGCAGAATGGACAAACAGCGCTTATGACCCTATTTCATATAACTACGCATGGGATATGAATCCAAACTATACTTATAATGCTAGTGAAGACGATCCTGCAATTATGAAAAGAAAAGTCATTCGTGGCGGCTCTTGGAAAGATATCGCTTACTATTTAGAAGTATCAACACGTGCTTATGAGTACCAAGATACAGCAAAATGTTACATCGGCTTCCGTTGTATCCAACCTTATCTCGGAATTAATAAAGGCGATAATAACGCATCACATGTTTATTAAAAAATTAGAAAAGTAAATAAATAATAAATTAACATTAAAAAAATAGAATTATGGGTAATTTCGGTAAATTTTTGTCAAGTAGAAAATTTAAAGTTGTAATGGGTTACGTTTATGGCTTTGGTGCAGCTATCGTTCTTGTAGGTGCTTTGTTCAAACTTACACACTGGCCAGGTGCAACACTTATGCTTACAGTTGGTCTTTTAACTGAGGCTGTGATCTTCATTTTGTCATCATTTGAACCACCTCACATGGAACCAGACTGGAGCTTGGTATATCCAGAATTAGCATACGCATACCACGGTGATGAAGAAGTAAAACCTGCTGCAAAAAAAGCAGAAAACAAAAAATCAACAACAGAACAACTCGATGATATGTTGGGTAAAGCTAACATCAACCAAGATGTTCTCAATAAATTAGGTGCTGGTATCAATAAACTCAGCGAAAATGCTTCAAAAATGGCTGAAATCAGCGACGCAGTTGCAGCAACAAAAGAATATGCAACAGTTATGCGTAAAGCTACTGAATCAGCTAACGCTCTTGAAGTACAACTCCAAAGCACTTTACTCGTAGCTGATACAAACAAGAAATTAAATAAAACAATGTCAGAATATATTGAAAAAGTTAACGCTTCTGCAACATCAACAGACGCTCTTAACCATCAATTAGCTGACTTGTCAAAACGTATGACAGCTCTCAATACTGTTTACGGCAACATGCTTTCTGCAATGAACGTTAAAGCCTGATAAGTTTTTTAAGCTCAATTATTATTAACAAATAAAGATTATAAAATATGGCAGGAGCAAAAGAAACCCCAAGGCAGAAGATGATCGGCATGATGTATCTTGTTTTGACTGCCTTATTAGCTTTGAACGTGTCGGTAGGTGTTATCGACTCTTTCTCAAACGTAAATAAAGGTATCGAATCATCTATATCAAGCATCGAAAAGAAAATTGACGATTACTACAATACTTTTGAGCAACAATATCAAAAAGATAAAGTCAAGACTGCTAAGCCATGGCAAAAAGCTCAAGAGATTCGCGTAAAAACTGATGAATTAATCAACTATATTGAAGGCGTAAAACTTGAATTATTATTAGAAAATAATGGTATTACAAGAGAACAAGCTTTCAATCAAGAAGGTGAAGAAATCTATATCTTAAATCCTGATAGAGCTGATGTAAATAAACATAGACGTATTTTCCATGAAATCAACTTCGCTGATGTAAATCCTAAAGATAAGGAAGATGCAGTTGTACGTATGATGATTGAGAATGGAAAAGCTACAGAATTACGTACTAAAATTGAAGAATATCGTCAGTATATCATAAAGACTATTGAAGACTATACTCACCATGAATATGACAGCCATATAGGTCTTAAAACTGAAGATATTACTAATGTTGCAGGTGAAGTTGTATCATGGGAACATCAAAACTTTGATAAAGTTATCCCACCAGCAGCTTTTACTATCATTAACAACATGGTTGCTGAAATTCAAACAGCTGAGTTTGACGCTATCGCTGAATTATTCAAGAGCATCGGTGCAAGCGATTATAAATTCAATAAATTGGAAGCAAAAGTATTCCCTAAATCAACTTACGTTTTAAGTGGCGGTGAATACGAAGCTCAAATTTACATCGCTGGTACAGATACAGAAAGAAAATTTGACGCTAAATTCGCAAGAGGCGTTAAAGACTTCAAAGATGCAAAAGCAAATGCTATTCAAACTGTATCAAGTAAAGATGGTGTTGTAACAATTAAAATCCCTGCTCAACAAGAAGGTGAACAATTGTTCGCTGGTGTTGTTGAAATGGTTAACCCAGAAACTGGTAAAATTGAACCTTATCATTTCGAATCATCTTTCACTGTAGCTCCTCCAGCAGCAACAGTATCTCCAACCAAGATGAACGTAATGTATAGAAACATTGAAAACCCTATTTCTGTTTCAGCTCCAGGTTTTAAAAACGAAGACATTAAGGTTACTGTTTCTAATGGTAATGGTACAATCAAAGAAGTTAACAAAACTAAAGGTGAATATGTTGTTACTCCAGGTAAAGAAAACGAAACAATCATCACAGCATCAACAATGGTTGATGGTAAAGAAATAGCTTTAGGAACACAAGTATTCCGTATCAAAGCTGTTCCAGACCCAATGCCATCATTTAATGGCAAAGAAGGTGGTACTTTCTCTAAAAACGACCTCCTTAGTCTTGGTAGTGTTGATGTTAAGTTAGTTGACTTTGATTTTGCTGATTATGAATTTAAAGTTGTCTCTTATGTTGTACAAACTACTGTTGGTAGTTTCTCAAGTAAAGAGCCTAATAATGGAAGTAAATTCAGCGATAAAATTATTAAGAATATTAATTCAGCAAAACGTGGACAAACATTTTACTTCTCAGACATTGTGGTTAGAGAACCAAATGGTGATGAACGTAGGTTGAAAGCTATCTTAAAAGCTGAAATTAAATAACAAACTAAAATTAGTTTAGAATGAAAAAGATATTAGTAATAATCGCTCTTTTAGGGTTCTTATATACACCAGAATTATCTGCACAATTCTTGGATGATGAATCATCAAAAGTGGGATTCTATGTAGAAAATTCAACAGGTGTTAAAAAACCAATGCCTCAGCCTTCAATCAGAGAAGCCGATGTCATGTGGAAGAAAACTGTTTGGAGAGAAGTCGATTTCCGTCAAAAAATGAATCAGGGTTTCTATTTTCCAACAAAGCCACAAGGCAATTGGAAGAACCTTTATACTATTTTGATGGATGCTCTTAAAGAAGGTATAATTACAGCATACAAAGTTAGTATTTATGATGATATTAAAGGTGATCTTCTAGAAAAAGTGACATATGATGATGTTGTTGAACAGCATAAGAGAGAATCACAATTAGGCAACGTAGAAAATGTCAATGTTGAAGATGTAATGCGTTGTATGATCAAAGAAATATGGTACTTTGATAAACAAAGATCTCAACTTATGGTTCGTATTCTTGCAATTTGCCCAATTGAAATAACGAACGATGGAACAATGGGTGAAACAAAAACCCCATTATTCTGGGTACCTTATAATGAAGAAACTCGTCAATTGTTAGTTCAATATCCTTTCCATAATCGTAGCAATTCAGCTGCTCAATTAAACTATGATGAGGTGTTTGTTAAAAGAATGTTTGATAGCTATATCATTAGAGAGGAAAACGTTTATGACCGCGAAATCGCTGAGTATGCAAAAGGCATCGATGCTCTTAAAGAGTCAGAACGTATCAAAAATACAATCATAGACTTCGAACAAAATCTTTGGGAATATTAATGGCTAAAGATTAAAGTCTAAAGGCTAATGTTAGAAAAAGTGCTGCTATAAATATAGTGGCACTTTTTTCTTATGGTATAAGAGTCAAAATTATTCCTGATTCCTAATATCTAATTCCTAATTATTTACTATTTTTACAAACCAAAATTTATAGCATTATAATGGTCGATATTCTGCAAACTAAAATAGAATTTCTAAAAGGCGTTGGCCCGAAACGAGCTGAGCTTCTGAATAAGGAACTCGGTGTTTTTACGTTTCAAGATCTTCTCGAATATTTCCCCTTCAGATATGTTGACCGTAGCAAAATACATAAAGTAAACCAAATTTACGACGATACTGTCTATTATCAACTTGTCGGAACTATCTCTAATATGAAGGCGCATGGCGAACCTCGAACAACACGCATTAGCGCAACTTTTACTGATGAGACTGGCTCTATCGAGTTGGTTTGGTTTAAAGGACTAAAATGGATTAAAAATAAATTCACTCCTGGAAAAAAATATCTTCTTTTCGGTAAGGCTAATGTCTTTAACAACAGATTTTCGTTCACCCATCCTGATATTGAAGATTACGATCCTAATGACAGAGTCGTTGGGGAAAGTCTGCAAGGCGTTTATAATACGACAGAGAAACTCCGTAACGCCGGACTTGGGACAAAGCAGTTAGCCAAAATCATCAAGACTTTGGTTTTGCAAACATGGGAGATGATACCGGAAAACCTTCCGAAATCTTTGATTTTACAAGATAAGTTGCTTTCAAGAAAAGCAGCTTTCTACAAAATTCATCTGCCAAATAACAGTAATGATATTCATCTTGCGACAACAAGACTTAAATACGAAGAACATTTCTTTTTTCAGCTTCGACTTCTTTTAAATAAAAAAGAAAGAAAGATAAATACCAGAAGTGTCATTTTTAACAATGTAGGTGAATATTTTAACACATTCTATAATGAACATTTGCCATTTCCACTTACCAATGCGCAGAAACGTGTCATAAAGGAAATACGCAGCGACCTGAAGACAGGATTTCAGATGAACCGACTTCTTCAAGGAGATGTGGGTAGCGGAAAGACAATTGTGGCTCTTATGGTGATGCTGCTTGCTCTTGACAATGGTTATCAGGCAGCGCTGATGGCACCTACTGAAATTCTCGCCAATCAGCATTACGAGACAATTAAAAAAATGCTCGGCGATATGAAGGTTACGGTGGCTTTACTTACCGGCTCCACAAAGCAAAAAGAAAGAAAGAATATTTTGCCGGCGCTCGAAAATGGCGATATAAATATAATTATAGGCACACATGCCCTGATTGAGGAAACTGTAAAATTTAAGAAATTAGGACTCTGTATCGTTGACGAGCAACATCGTTTTGGAGTGGCTCAACGGGCTCGTTTTTGGGAGAAGACAGATTATCCGCCCCATACTCTTGTTATGACAGCTACACCAATCCCAAGAACTTTAGCTATGACACAATATGGCGACCTCGATGTGTCTAAAATTGATGAGTTGCCTCCAGGAAGAAAACCTGTCAAAACAGTTCATCTTTATCAAGAACAACGTCTGACGGTTCTTTCTTTTATGAAAAAACAAATAGCAGAAGGACGACAAATTTACGTGGTATATCCACTTATCAAAGAGTCGGAAAAGATGGATTTGATAAACCTTCAAGAAGGATATGAGTCGTTGCTTCGTGACTTCCCTGAACCACACTACAGAATTTGCGTGGTGCACGGACAAATGAGTGCTGAGGATAAAGATTTCGAAATGCAACGTTTTGTTAAACATCAGGCTCACATAATGGTTGCAACCACGGTTATTGAAGTTGGTGTAAATGTACCAAACGCTTCAGTTATGGTTATTGAGAACGCTAACCGATTCGGTCTGTCGCAGCTTCATCAGCTGAGAGGAAGAGTAGGACGCGGCGCAGATCAATCGTATTGTCTTTTGGTCACAGACCATAAAATAACTGGAGAAGGCAAGAAAAGAATGGAGACAATGGTACGCACAAACGATGGCTTTGAAATTGCTGAAGCCGACCTTCAACTGAGAGGCCCTGGTGAAACACAGGGAACACGACAGTCGGGAATGATTGAAATGAAAATAGGAGATTTCGTCAAAGATGAACCTATAATCAGACATACAAGAAGAATGGTTAATCTGTTATTGGATAGCGACCCAACATTATCAAATCCTGAACACCAGATAACAAAAGACTTTTTTAATAAGAATTTCGCCAACGGCTTCGACTGGGGACGGATTGGGTAATGCTAATTCATAATGCATAATTCATAATTCATAATTTGGGAAGTGATAATTATGCATTATGCATTGTGAATTATGAATTTTTTTCTTAAAAAATCCTCTGACATTTTGTCATAAAATGTTATCTTTGCATTTTAAATCATGATTTTACAATGAAAGTATCTTATAATTGGCTCAGACAGTATATCAACTGCGAATTATCAGCAGAAGAAATTGGAAAGAAATTAACAGGAACAGGTCTCGAAGTTGAGGACTTAACACCTTATGAATCAATAAAAGGCGCATTAAAAGGCGTTGTTGTAGGTAAAGTTATCTACTGTGTTGATCACCCTAATTCAGATCATCTTCATATTACAAAAGTAGATGTAGGTGCAGAAGAACCTCTCAACATCGTTTGCGGTGCTCCTAACGTAGCAGAAGGACAAAAAGTTTTGGTTGCTACTATAGGCACAGAACTTTACAAAGACGGTGAGTCTTTCACTATAAAAAAAGGTAAGATTCGTGGCGAGGTTTCAGAAGGCATGATTTGCGCTGAAGATGAACTCGGCATCGGTGAGTCACACGATGGCATTATGGTTCTTCCTGAAGATTATGAAATAGGAAAACCAGCTTCTTTCTATTTCCCAGTCGAACAAGATGTCACTTTGGAAATAGGTTTGACGGCAAACCGCTCAGACGCTACTTCTCACATAGGCGTCAACCGCGACTTGGTGGCTGCTCTCAATTATCAAGAAAAAACAGACAAATATCATCTTAATATTCCTTCAGTCGATGACTTCAAAGTTGAAAATACTGACAACGATATTGAAATCGTCGTTGAAGATACAAAGGCTTGTCCTCGCTACTCAGGCGTGACAGTAAGCGGCGTGAAAGTTGGTCCTTCTCCAAAATGGTTGAAACACAGATTAGAAGCTGTCGGACTTCGTTCTATCAACAACATCGTTGACATCTCTAACTACGTTTTGATGGAAACTGGTCAGCCTCTTCACACTTTCGACGCTGATAAAATTAAAGGTAAGAAAGTTGTTGTAAAATGTTTGGCAGAAGGCACACCATTCGTTACTTTAGATGGCGTTGAACGTAAACTTAGCAATACAAACTTGATGATTTGTAACGCAGAAGAACCAATGTGCATCGCTGGTGTTTTCGGTGGTGCAGAATCCGGAGTTACAGAAAATACAACTAATGTATTTATAGAAAGTGCTTACTTCAATCCAACATCAGTAAGAAAGACTTCAAAATATCATGGCTTGCAAACTGATGCCAGCTTCCGTTTTGAACGTGGTTGCGACCCAAATATGACAATCTATGCTTTGAAACGTGCAGCATTATTAATCAAGGAATTAGCAGGTGGAACAATATCTTCTGAAGTGAAAGATGTTGTCAACGGTGACTTTGCACCGGTTCGCGTAGAACTTAAATTCGCTTATCTCAACAAAATAGCAGGTCAAGAAATAGAAAAGGAAATAGCTGTCAATATCTTGAAAAACTTAGATTGCAAAGTTGTTGAACTTAATGATGAAGCTGTAATAGTTGATGTTCCTACATGCAAAGTCGATGTCTATCGTCCTGCTGATTTGGTTGAAGAAATACTTCGTATCTACGGTTACGATAACATTGCCATCCCAGAAAAAATCAATGCTACTCTTAACGTAGTGGCAAAGCCAGATCCAGAAAAATTAAAGAGAAACATTTCTATCATGTTGGCTTCTAATGGTTTCTATGAAATCATGAACAACTCTTTGACAAAAGAGTCATACACCAAAGACATGGACAGTTTCGACGAAAATAGAAATGTTAAAATATTAAATCCATTAAGTTCAGACTTGAACGTTCTTCGTCAATCACTTCTTTTCGGTGGTTTGAAGAGCATAGAAAATAATCATAATCATAAGATTTTCGACATTAAATTCTTCGAATTCGGCAACACATATTTCTATGATGCTGATAAAAAACAAGAAGGCGTTTCGTTGTCACCATATTCTGAAATATATAATCTCGACTTGTTTATCACAGGTAAAGATAAAGAAGAATTATGGAGCAATAAACCACAAAATGTTGATTTCTATGAACTTAAAAAATATGTTTTGGGTATCTTAAACAAACTCAATATCGATGTCAATAAAATCGAGATGAGTGAAGGTCAAGCAAAACATTATGAATATTCAATAGTTTACACTCTCAACGGAATGGAATTATGTACTCTCGGCAAGATAAATCAAAAGACATTGAAACTCTTTGATTTGAAGAGAGAGGTATATCATGCAACAATGAATTGGGATAACTTATTGAAAGCTAACAAAGAAGCTAAGGCTGTTCGTTATGAACCATTGCCAAAATTCCCAGCTGTTCGTCGTGACTTGGCATTAATTTTCGATAAGAACGTGAACTTTGAACAAGTTAAAAACGTTGCTTTTGCAGCAGAGAACAAAATCTTGACATCTGTCAGTTTGTTCGATATCTATACCGGCGACAAGATTCCGGAAGGCAAGAAACAATATGCATTGAGTTTCATTTTACTTGATACTCAAAAGACATTGACTGATAAGGTTATTGAAAAGACAATGGCCAAGATTCAGACTGCCATAGAACAACAATTAAAAGCAACTTTAAGATAAAATGGACATTCAGGACATTCAATCAATAAAACAACGATTCAAAATAATAGGTAACGACCCGCATCTCAATCGCGCGATTGAGATTGCGGTCCAAGTTGCCGGAACCGACCTTACGGTCCTCATCAATGGTGAAAGTGGTACAGGTAAGGACGTGTTTCCACAAATCATACATCAAAATAGTTCAAGAAAACACAAAAACTACTTCGCAATAAACTGCGGAGCTATTCCTGAAGGAACCATCGATTCGGAATTGTTTGGCCATGAAAAGGGTTCGTTCACAGGAGCTTATGAAACAAGAAAAGGTTATTTTGAAGTAGCTGACGGAGGTACAATATTCCTCGATGAAGTCGGTGAAATGCCTTTGGCAACGCAAGCACGTCTTTTAAGAGTTTTAGAAAATGGTGAATTTATCAAAGTTGGTTCATCAAAAGTTCAAAAGACAGATGTTCGCGTTGTGGCTGCCACCAACCTCAATATTCCTTTGGCAATAGAAAAAGGAAAATTCAGGGAAGACCTTTATTATCGTCTCAACACAGTGCCAATCCATATTCCGTCATTGCGTGAACGTAAAGATGACATAAGATTATTGTTCAGAAAATTCGCAGCAGATTGTGCGGAAAAATACAGAATGCCAGCACTTCAACTGACTCAAGAAGCTCTCTTTATGATGGAAAATTATCGCTGGGATGGTAATATTAGACAGTTGAAAAATATCACGGAACAAATCTCAATCATTGAAAATGAGAGAATTATTACTCCTGATATTTTAAAGAACTATCTTCCTAACAATAATATGACTTCGCTGCCAACTTTATATAAAGGCGGTCGCGATGAAGAGACAATCTCCGAACGTGACTTATTATATAAGGTGTTGTTCGATATGAAAAATGATATTATCGAACTTCGTAAAACAGTGAAAGAATTGTCAGAAAATAGAATCAATGTTCAACATATTAGTGACAATCAAAATCTTACACCTATAAATGCAACTGTTATTTCTCCTATTGAAGAGGAAGAAGAAACTTTCATTTATGTTCAGGATAATGAAGAAACTGAAAAAGTTGAACCAATAAAAGAAACGACAAGCCTTTCTTTGGAACAAACAGAAAAAGACTTGATTTGCAAAGCATTAGAAAAACATAAAGGAAAAAGAAAAGATGCTGCAAAAGAGTTGGGAATCAGCGAGAGAACATTGTATAGAAAAATTAATGAATATCAAATCAATCTTTAATGAGAAGTATTAAGACACAGATACACAAAGACACAGATACGCAAAGACATTTTACTTTGCGACTATGTAACTATGCGGCTTTGCGACTTTTTAAAAAAGCTTGTTGTCTTGTCGTCTTGTTGTCTTGCTGTCTTTTAAACAGTTGTGGAATTTACACTTTTTCAGGAGCTTCCATACCTGCTGAGGCTAAGACTGTTTCTGTGCAATATTTCCCTAACAACGCACAGCTTGTCAATCCTCTGTTAAGCAATGCTTTAACCAATGCTCTTAACGATATTTTTGTAAATCAAACTACATTGTTATCTGTTGCACAAAATGGCGATCTTGCTATAGAAGGGGAGATAACTGGTTATGTCACATCTCCAATAGCAATTACTGGTAATCAGACGGCTGCGTTAAACAGACTGACGGTTACTGTAAATGTTAGATTTACAAATAAATATGACGAATCGAAAAATTTTGAACAGAAGTTTTCACAATATCAGGATTATCCAAGCGGACAAGATTTAAACTCTGTTCAAGATGTTTTAGTTGAAACAATTATTGAAGACTTATGTCAAGATATTTTTAACAAAGCTGTAGTAAATTGGTAAAAATGGACAAGGAAAGATTCAATTATATAATCAACAACGCACAGAATATCAACGATAATGACATAGAATTATTGACTGATATTGTTGAAACTTATCCATATTTCACCATTGCTCAGGCTCTGCTTGCTATAGGAATGGAACTTAAAGAAGACGGCAGGTCGAATCGTCAATTGAGACTTGCAGCTGCAATGGTTCCTGACAGAAATGCATTACGTTATCTTTTGGCAGAATCGAAGGAAAAACAAAAAACATGTGATTTGCCAGATGAACTTGGTAATGAAGAAAATAGCCAACAACTGACAGACGTTTTTACTGTTCCAGAGATTGACTTGAATAAATCGCAAGAGGAATTGTCGAAAGAGATGGCTTTGTTAGAAGAGAAACGTAAATCGTTAGATGAACTGAAGTCACTTATCGAACAAAGAATAATAGAGTTAGAGCAAGAGAAAGAGGAGAGTAAAAAAGAGGATAAAAGTTTGTCGAAAAATGAAATTATTGATAAATTTATCGCAGAAAATCCCCAAATTTCTCGACCCAAACAAGAGTTTTACGACCCATTTGTGGTCGCTCAAGCAAGTGTCGTTGATAAAGAAAATATCATAAGTGAAACATTAGCAACAATTTACCTTAATCAGGGATATGTGGAAAAAGCAATTTCAATATATCAAAAATTAAGTTTGAAAAATCCAGAAAAAAGTGTTTACTTTGCAAAATTAATTGAAAAAGCAAAAAATAAGTTTAACAATTAAATAAATTAATAAGATGTA
>JAGBVS010000032.1 GCA_017630195.1 Bacteroidales bacterium
ATACATAATAAATTTTACGGAGGTACTAATATGAATACAATTAAAGAATTAAAGAATAGAGACGAGCTTGTAAGACACATTGTGGAAGACCTTGACGATTTCGAAGATGATGCAAAAGTTTCTTATGAAGTATGGGCAGTTGGTTATGACCCTGAAGAGAATGTAACTGATGCCGAAACTTACTTTGCTTCTTTCGATGACCCTGATCAGGCAATCGAGTACGCACGAAGAATTACTTTACCTGATATTATTTGCATGACTCCCGATGATGATACTGAAACTGATTATGAAATTGCTTACATATCAGTTGAAGTTGAAACAGTTGTTAAGGAAGCAGAAGAGTCTTACAATGTAGGCACTATCTTTAAGACCGCAGTTTGGATTTCAGACGAGGAAGGTCCTGAGTATGATGAGGTTACATCTATTGTTGAAGTTTCCTCCTCAGATTATGAACTTCAGGAAGACGGTTCTATCAAGATAGACCGTGACATTTTAAAAGACTTTAATAAAAATGATACAGTTCAAATTATGTATATTGATGAGGACACTCAGCCTATAATGACCTATAAGATTATTTCAAAAACAACCGATAACTCTTTTATCTGTGAGTTTGTTTATTAAGGAGGATATAAAAATGATTAAAGATATTATTAAGGATGAGAGCATATTAACTCAAAAGAGCGAACACTTCATTTTTGGAGAAGATGAGTATATCATTCAGGACCTGCTTGATACAGCAAATGCACATAAAGAAAACTGCGCAGGTCTTGCGAGTATTCAGATAGGTATTCCTAAGAAAGTTATTCTTGTTCGACAGGGAAATAAGTTTGTTCCTTTCATCAATCCAATGATTCTTCAGAAGAGTCCTAAAACTTACATAGCAACTGAAGGTTGTTTGAGTCTTGATGGTCAGCGAACTGTGAAGAGACATGCTTCAGTTAAAGTTGTTTGGAGAACTCCTGATGGCACACGAAAAGTTCAGATGTTTAATGGTTATACCGCAGAGATTCTCCAACATGAAATTGACCATTGCAACGGAATAATTATTTAAAATTTTAAAAACTCTGTGCAAAACGTCAGTTTACAAATTGAATAAAATATGTTATAATATATATGTAAGTTAACGAAAGCACTTACATATATATTTTTATTTAACGGAGGAAATAAAGATGTTTTATAAAAAAGGTATTGATATTACAAACGACAGACAGATGTTTGAATTTTTAGCAGGACATTATACTTATCCTACAATGAATTATCATAATTATCTATATTCTATTGCCAACAAAGTAAAACTTTATAATCTTTGTTTATCAGGTGATTGGTGTGTCGCCCTCAGTCTTCTTGAGAATGGTGAATATGAAACTCTTGAAATTATGATTAACGATTGGGAACTTGCACATCCTGGTTATGAAGTTTATTTCAATGGTCGTAGTGGTGGTTATCTTATTCTTAAAGCTAAAGATTCTAATGGAAGCATTCTTCCTGATGACATTCTTGAGTCTGATAACTATGAAGATTATAAAAGTTATTGCAGACATTATTACGGTTCTGTAAAAGCAAATCGTGATGACTTGGTTTTCTACACTAACCTCGTTCGTGACTTTGATAAACTCTGTGATGAACTTCGTGATTATTGTGACAGACTTTCTCAGCTTAAGTTTGAAGTTGTTGAAATGGAAAACGCTGTTGATGACTTTAACGAACGTTATGGTAATGACCTTGAGCTTCTTGGATTTGAACCTCTTCAATGTGATAGTGAAGGTAAGGTAAATGTTTCTGAGATTAAGACTTTAATTTGTTTGAGTGAAGCTTTCAATCGAATTGTACACAGCAAAGACGGTCCCTATGACATAATACACGATGAGAATGGTTATGTTTATTATAGTAAAAGTAATTTGTAAACAAACTGTTAATAATTCAATTTAGGGGTTTACAAATTATAGTAAATATGTTATAATATATGTACATATTAAATTTTGGAGGAAATACATATGTTAAATGATACAAAAAGAGACCTTACACTTATGGCTAGAAAACTTATTAAACCCTACGAACAGTATTCTATTGATGAACTTGCTGATGCTTATTGTGATGCGGTAGATGGTGGTGATACAGTTCTTAAAGACATCTACATATCTGCCCTGATTCTTCGCTTCTGGTATACTATTGATAAAATGTATAAAGCAAATAAAGTTGCTCCCTCCCTTGAGCACGAAGATTTCTTCGAGTGGCTTTATGAAGCAATCGAGTATGCTTGTAAGTACAGAGGCTGGAGAGATCCTTCTAAGAACCTTAATGCTCAGCAGTGTATCAATAAGTGTATTGACACTATTAAACTTCAGAAATACTATGACCTTCGTCTTGA
>JAGBVS010000210.1 GCA_017630195.1 Bacteroidales bacterium
AGCTAAGGAATTAGTTGACGCTGCTCCTAAAGCTATCAAAGAAGGTGTTAGCAAAGAAGAAGCTAATGCACTCGAAGCAGCTCTTAAAGAAGCTGGTGCAGAAGTTGAAGTTAAATAAGGATTTAATTTCCACAAGACAAATGGTATCAACCTCGACTCCGTTTTTGGAGTTGAGGTTTGTGCCTATAGTTAATTGTCTTATAAATCCCCTCTTTATATTTTAACATTAGCTTAACAATAAAAACATAAACACTTTGGCAGATAAAACATTAGATAGAATCAGTTTCGCGTCGATAAAAAGACCTTTCGAATATCCTGATTTCTTGGATATCCAATTAAAGTCATTCCACGACTTTTTCCAATTAGACACAAATCCGGATAACCGTAAGAACGAAGGTCTCTTCAAAGTTTTCCAAGAAAACTTCCCTATTACAGACGCTAGAAACAACTTTGTACTCGAATTCCTCGATTACTATATTGATGCTCCTCAATACACCATCGCAGAGTGCATCGAACGCGGTTTAAGTTATTGCGTTAGACTTAAAGCTAAGCTTAAACTTTCATGTACAGATGATGAACATGAAGACTTTGAAACAAAAGTGCAAGATGTGTACCTTGGACTCATTCCTTATATGACTCCACAAGGTACTTTTGTTATTAACGGAGCTGAACGCGTAGTGGTATCTCAATTACATCGTTCACCAGGCGTTTTCTTCGGTTCTAACGTTCACGCAAATGGTACGACATTGTATTCTGCCCGTATCATTCCTTTCAAGGGCTCATGGATGGAGTTCTCAACTGATATCAGCAACGTAATGTATGCTTATATCGACAGAAAAAAGAAATTACCTATTACAACATTGCTCCGTGCTATCGGTTATGAGTCTGATAAAGACATTCTTGATATCTTCAATCTCTCTGAAGAAATTAAAGTGTCTAAGACTGCTCTTAAAAAAGTACTCGGACGTAAACTCTCAGCAAGAGTGCTTCGTTCATGGTTTGAAGACTTCGTAAATGAAGAAACCGGCGAATGCGTTTCTATTGAGCGTAATGAGTCAATCCTTGACCGTGGAACAGTGTTGGAATCTGAACATATAGACATTATTGTCAATTCTGGAGTTAAAACAATACTCCTTGACCGTGAAGATATTAATATTACAGATTATACTATAGTATTTAATACTTTACAAAAAGACCCATCAAACTCTGAAAAAGAAGCTGTAGAATATATCTATAGACAACTTCGTAACGCAGAACCACCAGATGAAGAAACAGCTCGTGGAATTATCGAGAAGTTATTCTTCTCAGATAAACGTTACGATTTAGGTGATGTTGGTCGTTACCGCATCAACCGTAAGTTAGGTCTCGATATTCCTTCTGATGTTAAGGTTCTTACTAAAGAAGACGTAATAGCTATTATTAAGTATTTAATAAACTTATCTAATAGTAAAGCAGAAGTTGACGATATCGACCACTTGAGTAACCGTCGCATCAGAACTGTTGGTGAACAATTATACGGACAGTTTGGTGTAGGTTTAGCACGTATGGCTCGTACAATCAGAGAAAGAATGAATGTTCGTGATAACGAAGTTTTCACACCAACAGAACTTATCAATGCAAAAACATTGTCATCTGTTATTAATTCATTCTTCGGAACAAACCAATTGTCACAATTCATGGACCAAACAAACCCATTGTCTGAAGTTACACACAAACGTCGTATCTCAGCATTAGGTCCTGGTGGTTTGTCGCGTGATCGTGCAGGTTTCGAGGTTCGTGACGTTCACTATACACACTATGGTCGTCTTTGTACAATCGAAACACCAGAAGGTCCAAACATTGGTCTTATTTCTTCACTTTGCGTATTTGCAAAAATCAATAATTTAGGTTTCATCGAAACACCATATAGAAAAGTTGTTGACGGTGTTGTAGATTTTGAAAATCCTCCAGTATATCTCACAGCAGAAGAGGAAGAAGAAAAAATCATTGCTCAAGCATGTACAGCAATGGACGATAATGGCAAGTTGACAGAAAACATGATAAAAGTACGTTATGTTGCTGACTATCCTATCGTTACACCACAAGAAATAGACCTTATTGATGTTGCACCTAACCAAATTTCATCTATTGCAGCTTCATTGATTCCATTCCTTGAACACGACGATGCTAACCGTGCGTTGATGGGATCAAACATGATGCGTCAGGCTGTGCCTTTGATGAATCCAGAAGCACCTATCGTTGGTACAGGTATCGAACGTTATGTTGCAAGAGATTCACGTACAATAGTTGAAGCAGAAGGTGATGGCGAAGTAGTATTTGTCGATTCAACAAAGATTGTTATCAGATATGAAAGAACAGACAAAGAAAGACTCGTCAGCTTTGATGGTGATGAAAAGACATATAATTTAATAAAGTACGCTAGAACTAACCAAAGTACAAGCATTAATCAAAAACCTATCGTAAAGAAAGGTCAAAAAGTTACAAAGGGTCAAATCCTTACAGAAGGTTATGCTACACAAGGTGGCGATTTAGCACTTGGACGTAACTTGATGGTTGCATTCATGCCATGGAAAGGTTACAACTATGAGGATGCTATCGTTATTTCAGAGCGTATCGTAAGAGAAGACTTATTCACATCAATACATATAGAAGAATTTACTCTTGAAGTACGTGATACAAAACGCGGACTTGAAGAGTTGACAAACGATATCCCTAATGTTAGTGCAGAAGCTACAAAAGATTTGGACGAAAACGGTCTTATCCGTGTAGGTGCTGAAGTAACAGAAGGTGATATATTAATAGGTAAGATTACGCCAAAAGGTGAGACAGATCCAACACCGGAAGAAAAATTGTTACGTGCAATCTTCGGTGACAAGGCTGGCGATGTTAAGAATGCGTCACTCAAAGCTGGTCCATCAATGAAAGGCGTAGTTATTGGAAAACGTTTGTTCTCACGCGTAATAAAAGATCGTAAATCTAAAGCAAAAGATAGAGATATCATTGCAGAAATAGATTTCGAATGCAATCGCGAAATTGACGCCCTTAAAGAAAGACTTATTGAAAAATTGATGAGTTTACTCGCAGGAAGAACATCTTTGGGCGTTCAGAATAATTTCAAAGAGGTTGTTATCCCTAAGAAGATAAAATTCTCGCATAAAGCATTATTGAATCTTGACTACATGACTGTTAATCCATATAGATGGACAACAGATCCAGAACTCAACGAGTTGATTGTTAAGACAATCAATAATTACAATATGAGATGTAAAGAAATCTTAGGTGTATATAGTCGTAAAAAGAACGTTGCAAGTGTTGGCGATGAATTGCCAAACGGTATAGTTCAAATGGCTAAGGTTTATGTTGCACAGAAACGTAAACTTAACATTGGTGATAAGATGTCAGGTCGTCACGGTAACAAAGGTATCGTATCAAGAATTGTTCGTGATGAAGATATGCCATTCCTCGCAGATGGAACACCTGTTGATATAGTATTGAATCCTCTTGGTGTGCCTTCACGTATGAACTTGGGTCAGATTTATGAAACAGTTTTAGGATGGGCAGGTAAGAAACTTGGCGTTAAATTCGCCACACCAATTTTCGATGGTGCTACATTAGACCAAATCAATGACTATATGAAACAAGCGGGTCTTCCAGAAAATGGTAGTGTTCAACTTTATGATGGAGGTACAGGTACACCATTTGACCAAAAGGCAACAGTAGGTTATATCTACATGCTTAAATTACACCATATGGTTGACGATAAGATGCACGCTCGTTCAATAGGACCATACTCTATGATTACCCAACAGCCATTAGGCGGTAAAGCACAATTTGGTGGTCAGCGTTTCGGAGAAATGGAAGTTTGGGCTCTCGAAGCATTCGGAGCAAGTAATATTTTACAAGAAATATTGACTGTTAAATCTGACGATGTGAACGGAAGAGCTAAAGCCTACGAAGCTATCGTTAAAGGCGAAAGCATGCCTACACCGGGTATCCCAGAATCATTCAATGTTTTAATCCATGAATTACGTGGACTCGGACTTGAAATTACGTTTGAATAATAATGTTCTATAATATTAACCTTATATATGGCTTTAAGTAAGAACACAATAAACAGCAACTTTTCCAAGATTACAGTTAGTCTTGCATCACCTGAGTCAATAGAAAAACGCTCATACGGTGAGGTTCTTAAACCAGAAACAATTAACTATCGTACCTACAAACCAGAACGTGATGGTTTGTTTTGCGAAAGAATATTCGGACCGGTAAAAGACTGGGAATGTCACTGTGGTAAATATAAACGTATCCGTTATAAGAACATCACTTGCGACCACTGCGGCGTTGAAATTACTGAGAAGAAAGTAAGACGTGAACGCACAGGCCACATCAAATTGGTTGTCCCTGTAGCTCATATCTGGTACTTCCGCTCATTGCCTAACAAAATAGGTGCATTGCTCGGTATTCAAACTAAAAAATTGGATAGTATCATTTACTATGAACGTTATGTTGTTATCCAACCTGGTGTCAAAGAACAAGACGGTATTAATTACCTCGACTTCCTTACAGAAGAAGAATATCTCGATATAATGGAATCACTTCCAATTGAAAATCAATATTTGCCGGAAGATGATCCAAATAAATTCATCGCTAAGATGGGTGCTGAAGCTGTCTATGATTTGTTATCACGTCTCGATTTAGACAAAATGTCATACGAACTTCGTGATAGAGCAAGTAAAGAAAAAGCACAGCAACGTAAACAAGATGCTCTCAAACGTCTTCAAGTGTTTGAAGCATTCCGCGATGCACAAAAACGTATAGAAAACCGTCCTGAATGGATGATATTGAAGGTCATTCCAGTTACACCTCCAGAATTGAGACCATTGGTAGCTCTTGATGGCGGTCGTTTCGCTACATCTGACTTGAACGACTTATATCGTCGCGTTATCATCCGTAATAACCGTCTTAAACGTCTTATCGAAATCAAGGCTCCTGACGTAATCATGCGTAATGAAAAACGTATGCTTCAAGAAGCTGTTGACTCATTGTTAGACAATTCACGTAAATCAAGTGCAGTTAAGACAGATTCAAATCGTCCGCTTAAATCATTGAGCGATAGCTTGAAAGGTAAGCAAGGACGTTTCCGTCAAAACTTGCTCGGTAAACGTGTTGACTATTCTGGTCGTTCAGTTATTGTTGTAGGTCCAGAACTCGATATGCACGAATGCGGTCTTCCAAAAGATATGGCAGCTGAGCTCTACAAACCATTCATCATCCGTAAGATGATTGAACGCGGTATTGTTAAGACTGTTAAATCAGCTAAGAAAATCGTTGACCGTAAAGACCCTGTTGTATGGGACATTCTTGAAAACGTATTGAAAGGCCATCCAATATTGTTGAACCGTGCTCCTACATTGCACCGTCTCGGTATTCAGGCTTTCCAACCAAAACTCGTTGAAGGAAAAGCTATACGTCTTCACCCTCTCGTATGTACAGCGTTCAATGCTGACTTCGACGGTGACCAAATGGCTGTTCACTTGCCACTCGGTAATGCAGCAGTCCTCGAAGCTCAAATTTTAATGTTGGCTTCACACAATATTTTGAATCCTGCTAACGGTGCTCCTATTACTGTGCCTTCACAAGACATGGTTCTCGGTTTGTACTATATTACAAAACCACGTAAGAGCACACCAGAACACCCAGTTAAAGGCGAAGGTAAAACATTCTATTCTCCAGAAGAAGTCATCATCGCTTATAACGAACAAAAAGTTGATATGCACGCTATCATTTACGTTCGCGTTGACGTTCGTAAAGAAGATGGTTCTATCGTAAATGAAAAGATAGAAACAACAGTTGGTCGTGTACTTTTCAATGAGGTTGTTCCTAAAGAATTCGGATTCATCAATAAATTGTTAAATAAGAAAGCTTTACGTGATATCATTGGTACAATGGTGAAACTCCTTGGAACAGCTACAACAACTAAGTTCTTGGATGCTATCAAGAACATGGGTTACGAAATGGCGTTCAGAGGCTGTCTCTCATTCAACTTAGGTAACGTCTTGGTTCCAGCTGTTAAAGAAGAATTGATTCAAGAAGCTAACGAAGAAGTTGCTGCTATCCGTGAAGAATACAATATGGGTTTCATTACTTCAAACGAACGTTATAACAAGATCATTGACATTTGGGGTCATGTTGTAACAAAATTGACAGATGAAGTTATGACACTCCTTCCAAAAGATGACCAAGGTTTCAACCCAGTTTATATGATGTTGGATTCTGGTGCTCGTGGTTCTAAAGAACAGATTCGTCAGCTCTGCGGTATGAGAGGTCTTATGGCTAAACCACAGAAATCCTCTGCAGCTGGTGGCGCTGAAATTATTGAAAACCCTATTTTGTCTAACTTTAAAGAAGGTCTTTCTGTTCTTGAGTACTTTATCTCAACTCACGGTGCTCGTAAGGGTCTTGCTGATACCGCGTTGAAAACTGCTGATGCTGGTTACTTGACACGTCGTCTTGTTGACGTTGCTCATGATGTTATCATCAACGAAAAAGACTGTGGTACACTCCGTGGTTTGACAATTAGCGCATTGCGTAGAGGTGATGAAATCATCGAATCACTCTATGATAGAATCTTAGGTCGTGTAGCATTGCATGACATCTATCACCCACAAACAGGCGAATTAATCATCAATGGCGGTCAGGAAATTACAGAAGACATCGCTAAGAAGATTACAGATTCTCCAATTGAAAGCGTTGAAATTCGTTCCGTATTAACTTGCGAATCAAAACGTGGAGTTTGTGCTAACTGTTATGGACGTAACCTTTCATCAGGTAAACTCGTACAAAGAGGTGAAGCTGTCGGTGTTATCGCTGCTCAATCAATCGGTGAACCTGGTACACAGTTGACATTGCGTACATTCCACCAAGGTGGTACAGCGTCAACAACATCAGACGATTCATCAATCAAAGCTAAATACAATGGTATCCTCGAAATCGACGAACTCCGTGTTGTTGATTACAAAGAAGATTCTATTGATCCATTAACAGGTACTAATAAAGAATACCAAGTAGTAGTAGGACGTTCTGCTGAAATGAAGATTATCGACAAGAAAACAGGTGTCGCTCTTACAACAGCAAATATCCGCTATGGTTCTAAACTCTATATTAAACCTAATACAGAAGTTAATCCAGGTGACCTCATTTGCGAATGGGACCCATACAACGCATTGATACTCTCAGAATATCAAGGTAAGGTTCAATACGAAAATATCGTTGAAGGTGTTACATTCCGTAATGAATCAGACGAACAAACCGGTTATAATGAACGCGTTATCATAGAAGGTCGTAAATATTCTAAGAATCCTTCAATTTCTATCGTTGATAAACATGGCGATGTTATCAAGTCATACGACTTGCCTGTAGGTGCTCATATCATGGTAGAAGATGGCGTAAAAATCAAGGCTGGTGATATGCTCGTTAAGATTCCTCGTGCAACTGGTAAATTGGGTGACATCACCGGTGGTCTTCCACGTGTTACAGAATTGTTCGAAGCTCGTAACTCATCTGAACCAGCTGTCGTATCAGAAATCGATGGTGTTGTTTCATTTGAAAAGAAACTCGTCCGTGGTAACCGTAAGGTTGTTATCACTTCTAAAACAGGTGAACAAAAGAGTTATCTCATCCCAACATCAAAACAAATTCTTGCTCAAGAAAATGACTTCATGAAAGCAGGTCAACCATTGTCAGACGGTGCTATCACTCCTGCAAATATCCTTGCTATCGAAGGTCCTATGAAAGTTCAAGAATTTATCGTTAACGAAATTCAAGAAGTTTATCGTTCACAAGGTGTAACAATCAATGGAAAACACTTTGAAGTTATCGTACGTCAAATGATGCGTAAGGTTGAAATTGACGATCCAGGTGATACACGCTTCCTTGAAGGCGAACTCGTTAACAAACTTACTTTCCAAGAATGTAACGATGAAATTTTCGGTAAAGTTATCGTAACAGACCACGGTGATTCAGAAAATCTTACAGAAGGTCAAATGATTACAGTAAGAAAACTCCGTGACGAAAATTCAGCATTGAAACGTAGAGACAAGAAACTCGTTGAAGCTCGTGACGCTCAACCTGCAACAGCACACCAAGTGCTCCAAGGTATCACAAGAGCTGCTCTTCAAACTGAAAGCTTCATCTCTGCTGCATCCTTCCAAGAAACAACAAAAGTCTTGACATTGGCTGCTATCAACGCTAAATCTGACACTCTTGAAGGTATGAAAGAAAATGTTATTGTTGGTCATAAGATTCCTGCTGGTACAGGTTTACGTGAATACAATGACTTAATCGTCGGTGATCGCGAAGATTATGAACCAATAACTAATATTGATAAAGAAAACTTTGTCGTAACAGAGTAAATTCAGATACTTTAAAAATAGGTCGGTTTTTATAACTGACCTATTTTTTTATGCATAAAATTCTTATCTTTGTAAAAAATAATAAAATCATTTATCATGGAAAATAACAATAATAAGAATCAGATTAATATTGAGTTAACTGATGAAATTGCTGAAGGTATATATTCAAACCTTGCAATAATAACTCATTCACCAACGGAATTTGTCGTTGATTTTATTAAATTGATGCCAGCATCACCAAAAGCAAAAGTCAAATCAAGAATTATTTTGACACCTCAAAACGCAAAGAGACTTTATAAAGCTTTGGCTGACAATATAAGTAAATATGAATCAATGCATGGCACAATAAAAGATGTAAATGAAAAAACGCCTCCATTTACAATGGGAGGACCTGCTGCACAGGCATAAAAAAAGCTGCTTTAAAGCAGCTTTCTTTTTATATAAACTCAATGTTATTTTGTCTTGTGTATTTTTCGCAATAGTGACATTTAAGTTTTATCTTGCTGTCTTCATCTTTAACGACATTGAATTTTGTAGGAACGCTTTCTTTGTTTGTTACACAGTTAGGATTGAAGCATTTTACAAAACCTTCGATGTGATTAGGAATTTCGATGCTGTGTTTTTTTACAACTTCAAAATCTTTAATCTCGATAAGAGATGCAGTTGGAGCAACTAAAGCAATCTTGTTAATGTCTTCAGGGTCAAAATATTTCTCACTAATTTTGATAATACCCTTTTTGCCATACTTTTTGCTGTCTAAATTTGTACCAAAATAAACAGAATTCTTTGAGTGTTCAAGACCTAAAATTTTGATTACTTCAAACACTTTATCTGCTGGGATATGGTCGATAACTGTTCCGTTTTCAATTGCAGATACTATAAGTTCTTTTCTTTTATCCATGATTATTAAAGTCTAATTGTTAATGAATATTATTATTTAAGACCAAGTATTGCTGCTATCAAAG
>JAGBVS010000211.1 GCA_017630195.1 Bacteroidales bacterium
AAATCATAAGTTCCGCCAGTAGCGTAAATTTGAACGTTTTGCTCTTTCAATAAAGCAACTATTTTATCTAAGTTAGTCTTGTAAAAGACTGATATTAAACAAGTTTTAATCTTTTTCAAGGGACATCTATTTTTAAGTTAAACATATTGCAATAATAATAAATATATCTTATTTAAAAAAGGATTTTGGTAACTTTTTTTAAAAGAATTATGAACAAATTAATGTGAATTACTCGACACGTCTGTCATTAGTTTATAGATATGTTTATCCTAAATCTTTGAATATTAAACAAATATTTTTTTATATAAAAATCATAAAAAAAACTTGGAAAAAGTAATTATTTGTTGTAATTTTACAAGTTCAAAAAAAATATTGTGAAAACACGTTGGATATTAAATAAAGAAGTTGACAAACAAATTGTTGGAGATTTATCGAATGTTTTAGGAATCGATGAAAATCTTGCTACTTTATTGGTACAACGTGGAATTGAGAACTACGACCAAGCCAAAGATTTTTTCAGACCATCGTTGACGCACCTTCACGATCCGTTCTTGATGAAAGATATGGATAAGGCTGTGGCTCGTATTAAAGAAGCTTACGAAAAAGGCGAAAAAATTTTGATATATGGCGATTATGATGTTGACGGAACAACCGCTGTCGCTCTGATTTATATCTTTCTAAAAAATATCATCAATAAGAAAAAAATAGAATTTTATATTCCTGACCGTTATGATGAAGGTTATGGTATATCTTATAAAGGTATAGATTATGCTGCCGATAACGGATTTAATCTTGTTATTGTCTTAGACTGCGGAATCAAGGCTGTCGATAAAATAGAATACGCCAAAAGTCGCAATGTAGATTTTATAATATGCGACCATCACAGACCAGGTGATGAAATACCGAATGCAGTAGCGGTGTTGGATTCAAAACGCCCTGATTGTCAATATCCATATAAAGAATTGTCAGGTTGCGGTGTTGGTTTTAAACTTATAACAGCATTGACAATGGAATTAGGAACTTCAATGGATAAAGTTTATGAACTCCTTGATTTAGTTGCTGTTAGTATCGCTGCCGACATAGTCCCTATAACAGGGGAAAATAGAGTCTTGGCTTATTATGGATTACAATTAATTAATAAAAATCCTCGCCCAGGTTTAGAAGCTGTTTTAAGTCATGCCAACGTTTTTCGTCTTGAAGAAGAAACACCAAGCGACACGGAACATCCTCAGAATGTTCTTAATAAAGAAGTGACAATCAGCGACTTGGTTTTTATGATTGGACCAAGAATCAATGCCGCCGGCCGTCTCGAAAAAGCAAGCGATTCGGTTAGACTTCTTATTGCTGACAGAAAAGAACACGCTGATAAATTGGCAGCTTCTATCAATGACTTGAATGTGAAACGCCGCGAATTTGATAATAAAATAACAGAAGAAGCTCTCGCTATGATAGCTGAAAATGAGAAAATTCTGAATGCCAAAAGCACTGTTATTTTTAATGAAAATTGGCATAAAGGTGTTATCGGAATCGTAGCGTCAAGACTCACAGATACTTATTATCGACCAACAATTGTATTGACAAGGTCCAATAATCTTATTACAGGTTCGGCTCGTTCAATAAAGAATTTCGATATTTACGATGCAATCGACAACTGCTCCGATTTATTAGAACATTTTGGTGGACATAAATATGCGGCAGGTCTTTCATTAAAACCGGAAAACCTTGAGGAATTTTCCCGTCGTTTTGAAGAATATGTCGCAAATAATATTGATAAAGAAGAACTTATCCCTGAATTAAATGTCGATTTGGAAATAGATTTCTCTGACATCACTCCTAAATTTGTCAGAGTCTTGAAACAGTTTGCTCCATTCGGACCAGGAAATATGGCTCCTGTGTTTTTGTCGAAAAATGTTATAGATAACGGGTTGTCACGTTCTGTTGGAAATAAGAAACATCTCAAATTGACAATTTGTCAACAACAAGACCCAAGTTTGATTTTCGCTGGAATAGCATTCCAAAAAGGCGATGATTATATGAGAGTTCACTCAAAAGAACCATTCTCAATATGTTATTGTATAGAGAAAAACTTCTGGCAAGGCAGAACAAATCTTCAGCTTAATGTTAAAGACATTAAGTTTTCTGAAGAATGATTTTAAAGTTTATAAAGGAAAAAACAATAATCTAAGCATCAAGAATAATCCGAAAAGTACAAGCACAATACCTGTAGCTTGATTTAATTTTTTTAACATATTCTCCGTAAAGAATCGCTGTAGTGAAGCTGCTCCTAAAGCTTTTAAAATGTCGAAAAATAATACGGTGGTGAAAACTCCTGTGAAGAATATCATCAAAGAATATTTGTCACCGCCAAAATTACTCGAAGCTGTAGCAACACAAGTAACCCAAAAAATCCATACAAAAGGATTAAATATATTGATTAAGAAACCTTTGCTGATATAAAAGAAACAAGATGGCTCATTATTTAATTTTTCTTCCAACTTGTTGATAGTTAAATTGTTGCTCTCACTTTTTTTGATAATTTTATTTGGAGATAAATTGAATGTATATATACCGTAGATTATCAATATGATACCTGCACTTATTCCTGCATAAATAAGATTTTTCTTATCTGTAATATTGAATTGAATATTGGTCATTGTTATTAAACAAACAATTATTATGTCATTCAAAATAATGCCAAGATCCAAGAACATGGCCGATTTGAAGCCTCTGTTGATGCTTGTTTGAATCAAGGTGAAAAATGAAGGACCGAATCCCATGACAAAAGCAAGGGAAAGTCCAATAATAATGCCTTCAATAAAGATCATTTGTTAAAATTTAATGATGAAATAAATTCTTGCCAATCTTCGTATCTCTTGCCTTTTAAAACGCGAGGAAATTTTGTTGCACCACCGATTTTTGCAGTTTTTTCCATAAAGTCATAAAAGACATGTGTTGGTAAAATATCTATATATAAATCTCTTAAAGCTTCTTCTCTTTCAACGCGATAATCATCGTTCAAGATTTTAAGATGTTCATCGATTCTCTTGATGGCAGCTTCTTTGTCGATAGGTTCGTCGCAGCCTAAATACCAATGATGTGCGAATGTGTTGTTGTTGCGGAATCCGGCTACGGTAAATTCGTTTATGTCAACTTTAAACTCATTAGATACATTTTCAATTGCTTGATTCATATTATCTTGCGACAAATGTTCACCAACGAGGCTCAAGAATTGTTTTGTTCTGCCAGTTATTATTATTTCGCATTTTTCTTTATTGACGAATTTTATGACATCGCCAATGAGATAACGCCATGTACCGGCATTTGTAGAAAGCAAGATTGCATAATCTACGTTTTCTTCTATTTCATTTATCGTAAGTGATTGGCAATCTTGTTTTATATTACCGTCTTCATTAAAATTATCATCATTGAAAGGAACGAATTCGTAATATATTCCATTGTCAACGATAAGTTGCATTATACGTTTATTGAGGTCAACTTGATAGGCAATGTAACCTTCTGAAGCTAAATAACTTTCACTATAAACAACAGGTTTTCCGAACAATTTTTCGAAGCTTTTTTCGTAAGGAGCGAATGCAACACCACTATGTACATAAGCCGACAACGAAGGCCATAAGTCGTGGATTGTGTTTAAGTTATATTCTTTGATGATACGTTCCAAGAGAATCTGTACCCAAGAAGGAACGCCTACCAGAACACCGATGTCCCATGATGGAGCTTTCTTTACCATCTCGTCAAGTTTGGTATTCCAATCTGTTGTTTTAGAGATTTTTCTTCCCGGTTTATAGAAATATTCAAACCAGAAAGGCAATTTAGCAGCTGAAATTCCAGATAAGTCGCCAGAATAATAAGTTCCATTATATTGGAGGTGTGTGCTGCCGCCAATCATCAAGAAGCCTTTGTCATAAAAGTCAAGTGGGAAATCGTATTTTGTAGCAGCTAAAATTTGTCTAAGACTGGCCTTCTTGATAGATGCCAACATGTTATTGGTAATAGGAATGAATTTGCTTGATGATTCTGAGGTGCCAGAACTTAAAGCAAAATATTTTATTTTTCCAGGCCAAGTGACAAAAGTTTCACCATTCAAAGCACGAAACCACCAGCTTTTGTACATTGAATTGTAGTCAAAGATTGGCACGTTTTTTCTGAAAGTATTGAAAACATCATCAGATTTTAATATTTCATCGAAGTGATAATATTCTCCAAATGAAGTGGTGGAAGCTTTTCTGAGTAGTTTCTTTAATTCTTTAGTTTGTGCTTTTATAGGGTCTAATCTTTTCTGTTTCATATCGATAGGGATATTTCCAACAGAATAGACGGTTTTCATTAGTGAACTAATAATCTTTGACATATAATTTATTTTTTCTACTACAAAAATAATAAAAAAGCTTTGTTTTTAAAAAAAATGTTATCTTTGTATCATTAAACGTTAACAAATTAAATTTTTAGAATTATGAGAAAAAAATTATTATTGTTAGTAGCTATTATTAGCTTCTTAGGTTTAGGTGCTCAAGCTCAATCAACAATGAGCAAAGGTCAATTGGTTGGTAGTGCAAGATTAGGTTTTGGCGGTGGTGGTATTCCTATCGCTGTTGCTGCTGACTACGGTATCGTAGATAATCTTATTAATGGCAAAGACGCTATTTCTGTTGGTGGTCAAGTTGGTATTTTTATGTACGATAGCAATATCTCTTTCACATTAGCAGCAAGAGGTAATTTCCATTATCAATTTATTGACAATTTAGACACATACGCTGGTCTCCAAATTGGTCTCCACACTGGCGGTCTCAGCTTCGGCTTCGATTTAGGTACTCGTTACTATTTTAACGACAAATTCGCTGTTGGCATCGAATTCGGCGGCTGTGGTTTCACAGGTACTTCAATCGGTGTTTCAATGAAGTTCTAAGAACAAGGTCATAAAAAATAAATTATAAAAGTCCGTAAGTCATTTATGGACTTTTTTTTGTTGCTACAACGACAACTTTTCTAATTCTTTTTACAAACCCTTCCAAATCAAAAATCTCTGTTTGTACAATATAAATTCCTGGTTCGAGATGATGATTGCTATCGTTGCAGCCGTTCCATGAAACAAAACCTTCATTATTTACAAGACTGTTGTTCAATAAATTATTTACTAATCTTCCTTTTGAATTGAAAATTTTAATGTTTAAAGTATAACCATTTTTATCTAAATCATAATAGATATTACAAATGTCATCGAAGCCATCGTTATCAGGTGAGAAAATCTCCGGAACGATGTTTATCTCGTTATCATTTTTAATTTCATCATAATCTGAAGACATTGAATTTTTATATCCTGGTGTTCCGTAATTCACATCGTATGATGCAGAATGCCAATTGTTTTTATCTGAAGACATATTCTCAGAAGATATTCTTTCCAGTGAAACTCCTTGGGTTTCTATTAGTAAATCATAATGCATCTTTTCCGAATAAAACACTTCGTCTATAATTTCTCGACTTTTATTACATATTATAATATGTCCTTCTTCATTGGGCAATGAAGGTAAAGATTCTATATCCAAAAAATCATCAGAAGAACTTTCATATTGATATTTAACAATTTCGCCATCTGTGGATAATAGGCAATAAGATTTGGGAAGCAAGATTCTGCCTGTGGAAATTAATTCTTTTACAATTGTATCTGCTGGATTCGGAAAGCTTTTCTTTATTGTTCCAATCAAAATTTTGCTTAAATCGATGACTTTATCGGAACGATTAAAAAGCTCAATATATTCAACTCCGGATGAAATGGGATTGAATAGTATTTCATTGATAATAATATCTTTACGTTCTATCTGAGATGGTATTCCGAAAGCTGCGTTAATTTCATTTTCGAGTGATATGTCTTTGCAGTTTGTTACATTATTAATGTTAAGTGTATATAATTTGTTTTCTTCAAAATCATGATTGAAAATTAATTCCACAAAGCCTTTCTTGTCAGGAAATAAATTAACCTCTTCAGGATGTAATTGCATTTCTTTTATATAATAATTTTCAATGTTTTGCAAAGTTTCAATATTCATATTTTGGTTAAAATATACTTCGATTATATTGTTAGAAATAGGATTTATATAATTGAGTTTAGGAAATATAATATTCTCATTTTTGATAGAATTGCTTTTTCCTGGGGTGCCGCCTTCTTTGCTTATTGAGCTGTTCCAGTTAGGTTTGCCGGCGCATGGATTGTTAGCGTCAATCTGTTCGAGCGACCATCCGCCATCTTTTTTGTAATCGGCCGAATGCCATGAAATGTCAAAGTCTATAGAAGAAATGTAATTTTCGTTTTTATCAATCAGTGTCAGATTTGCTCCTGAATTACTTATTTGAAAAGAAGAAAAACCATAACAATTTCCATATTGCGACAAATCTTCAGCAGCATCGATATTACATAAAATTATGTAATCATCAGCTTGGATTTCAACATCTTCATTAATCAGATATTCAGAACTTCCAATAATAAGTTTCCAGTTTTTTATGTTTATAGGAAATTCTGATGAGTTGTATAATTCTACATATTCCCAGTCGGGAAGTTCAATTTGAGGCGAAGGATCCGCCATGATTTCATTTATGACAATATCATATTCTTTTGCATTGTAATGTAGGAACTTGTGAGTTATTTCGTAAGAAATATTTCCTTCTAAGTCTTCAATATTTTTTATTGTTAAATTATGATGAATTCCTTCTTCAATTACATTATTAAATTCTAAGATAAGAGAGGAAATATCATTCCCATAACTTACTTTTTCAGGATTAAGATTTTGATTTACAAGGAAGAAATTTTCTTTTTTCAATGAATTTTCACAAATTGCTTCGTTGAAATTAAGTCGTAAGTTAAAATCATCAATAATTTCGCAATTTATTAGTTCTGGAGCGACGCTGTCGATAATTTTGGGACCTATATAAATATTGTCGAAATAAAAATGTTTTGTATTGCTATTTGTAAAAGTGCAGTAAAATCCGAATGATGTATTTTGATTCAAAGAAGCGAATTTATCGTCAAAAGCTGTAGCTTCCAATTTGTAGTTGCCGTTTCCCTCTTTATCCACAAAAATTTTCCAATTGTTTGATTCTTCGTATGTTATTTTGATAAAAGTAGAGAAAGAAGAAGCTATGAAAGTGTCGGTTCCGCGACAAAGGCTTGTTAGTTCACCATTGTCGATTCGTAATAATTCAACAACATCATAGCTTCCAGATTCCCCGAAACGTAAAATGTAAGCGGTTTTGCATGTTTTTAATTCTTGTGTGTCGCTATACAAAAACACGTCGCAGAAATTTTTTGATGAAGGAGAGAATTTTTCCTTAATCCAAAATCGCCATTCGGTTTCTTTAAGTTTTTCGTAATCAACGGAAAGCCAAGCTTCTCCTCCATAGTTTGAATTTAGTTGTAATTGATATTCATCATTAATTATAAAAAGGCTATCGCTGCCGAGCCAAGCAGGATTCTCGTTGAAATTTCCATCGGAAAAATCATCGGAAACCTGCGCCCGACAAACCCGAAAAACAAATATTAATAAGGATAATAATAAAATAGGTCTCATAGTTTTTAGCTTTTTACATTTTACATTTTTAAGATTTCCAATAAATTCGTATTTTTGCACGTAAAAGTACAGCTTTTTTTCTTTAAGTTCTTGATTTTTAACTATTTTTAACTTTTGTGTTAATAATTGTTAAAAATGAATCAAAAAGAGTGTAAAAAAAGCCATTTTTAATTAATATTTTTTAGGAAATGAAAGTAGCTGTTATAGGAGCAACAGGTTTAGTGGGGCAAAAAATGTTACAGGTTTTGGATGAACAGAATCTGCCTATTGATGAATTGATTGTAGCAGCATCAGAAAAATCTGTTGGTAAAAAGATTTTATATAAAGATAAAGAACTTACTTTAATATCGGTAGATCAAGCTGTTGAGGAAAAACCAAGCATCGCGATTTTCTCTGCCGGTGCGGAAGTATCTCTTCAATATGCAAAGAAATTCGCTGCTAATGGAACATACGTCATCGACAATAGTTCGGCTTGGCGCAAAGATAAAGACATTCCTTTGGTAGTTCCGGAAATAAATGCGTCAGATATTAGCGTTGATAATCATATAATTGCAAATCCTAATTGTACAACAATCTGTATGTTGATGGCATTAGCTCCATTACACAGAAAATATAAAGCTAAACGATTAGTTATCTCAACGTATCAGTCGGTTAGTGGAAGCGGACATAAAGGCTTAAATCAATTGGCGGCCGAACAAAAAGGCGAAGTGTCTGATAATCCGGCATATCCTCATCAAATACATGAAAATGTAATTCCACATGGCGGTAATTTTTCTGAGACTGGTTACACAGCAGAAGAGGATAAATTGGTTTTTGAAACAAATAAAATTTTACATTCCGATATTGCTGTTACAGCTACCGTTGTTCGTGTCCCGGTTTTCGGAGGTCATTCAGAAAGCGTGAATGTTGAATTTGAACAACAATTTGATTTAGATGAAGTTAGAAATATTTTATCTAACACAGATGGCGTTACGCTTTATGATAATCCAAGCGAGAATATTTATCCGACACCGATTATGGCTTTCGATAAAGATGATGTTTTTGTAGGACGTATCCGCCGTGATTTCAGCATAGAAAAAGGATTGAATTTCTGGGTTGTTTCCGACAACATTAGAAAAGGAGCAGCTACTAATGCAGTGCAGATTGCTAAATATATAATTGAGAATTTTGCAATATGAAGATTTACAATACCTTCTCAGAATTTGTAAAAGTACCTAACGCTATAGTCACAATTGGTACCTTCGACGGTGTTCACCTCGGTCATAAGGCTATTCTTAAAGACATGGTGAAGACTGCTAAAGATATTGGCGGTGAGACAGTTGTGATTACTTTTTATCCGCATCCTCGTCAGGTTCTCAATATAAATGCGGCTAATCTTAGATTCATAACGACACAAGAAGAAAAACTTAAACGTCTTGAAATGTCAGGTGTTGACAATGTGATAGTTGTGAATTTTACAAAAGAGTTTTCTCGTGTTTCATCTGAAGATTTTATCAGCGAATATATTTTAAAACATATAAATCCTGTGAAGCTCGTGATAGGTTATGATCATCATTTTGGAAATAACAGAATGGGTGATTTTAATCTTCTTAACGAAATGCAGAATAAGTATAATTTTGAACTTCAACGTATTGAAGCACATGATGTTGAAAATATTGCTGTAAGTTCTACAAAGATTCGTCATTCTTTACAACAAGGTGATGTTGAGCGTGCTAATGCTCTTCTTGGTTATCAGTTTTCATATGTCGGAAAAGTCGTTTCTGGAAATAAGATTGGTCGGGAATTAGGTTATCGTACGGCAAACATTGAACTTGAAAAAGAATTTCGACTTATTGAAACAGCCGGCGTTTATGCTACATACGTCGATTATGACGGAAAAGAATATAAATCAATGACTTATATCGGAAAGAAACCAACTGTTAATAATGAAGAAATTGAAAATATAGAGGTTCATCTTTTTGATTTTGATAGCGATTTATACGATAAGGTGATAAAAGTACGTTTTGTTAAAAGAGTTAGAGGCGAACATAAATTTGAGAGTCTCGATGCTTTGAAAAAACAAATTGAAATTGACGAGAAAAATATTAAAGAAATATTATAAATTATTGATTAACAACACTTAAATTTATTTGATATGAAAAAACTATTAACACTTTTAGTTATGATGTGCGTAGTTTCTTTTATGAAACCAGCACAAGCATGTACCAATTTCTTAATCACTCCAGGTGCTTCTGCTGATGGTTCTTCAATCATCTCATACGCAGCAGACTCACACGTACTTTATGGAGAATTATATCATTATCCAGCAATGGATTATCCAGAAGGCGCTATGAGAGAAATAGTTGACTGGGACTCAGGAAGATACGTCGGTAGAATCCCAGAAGTAGCTCATACTTACAACGTTGTTGGTAATATGAACGAATGGCAGCTTGCTATTGCGGAAACAACATACGGCGGACTTCCAAATCTTGAAAATCCAGAAGGTTTGATAGATTACGGTAGCTTGATTTACATTACATTACAACGTGCTAAGACAGCTCGTGAAGCTATCAAGACAATGGCAGAATTGGTTGCTAATTATGGTTATATGAGCAGCGGCGAATCATTCTCAATCGCTGACCCTAACGAAGTTTGGATTATGGAACTCATCGGCAAAGGTCAAGAAAAAGGCGCTGTTTGGGTAGCACTTCGTGTGCCAGACGGTTATGTAGCAGCTCACGCTAACCAAGCTCGTATAACAACTTTCCCATTAGCAAATAAGCATAACAAAAATAGTATCACTTCAAAAAATCTTGATAAGCTTTTGAAGAATCCAAACATCGACTGTGTTTATGCTGAAGACGTTATCTCATTTGCTAAAAAAAACAATTTATATGCAGGTCCTGACGGACAATTCTCATTCTCAGATGTTTATGCTCCAGTAGATTTCAGCGGTGCAAGAGCTTGCGAAATTCGTGTTTGGGCTATGTTCAATCAAATTGTTGACGGCATGGATCAATATTGGGATTATGCAACTGGCAGAAACATCAATCGTGCTAAACCTTACGTAAGCGGTCAACCACAAACTCCAGAAAATTTCCCAACAAACAGAATGCCTCTCTGGGTTAAGCCAAATGAAAAAGTAAGCGTTTTAGATGTTATGTCATTTATGCGTGACCACCTCGAAGGCACAGAGCTTGATATGACTCAAGATGTTGGCGCTGGTCCATTCCACTGTCCTTACAGATCACGTCCAATGGGCTGGGAAGTTGACGGTGTTTCATACGTTCACGAACGTGCTACAGCAACACAACAAACAGGTTTCTCATTCGTAGCACAATGTCGTCCTAACACAATCAGAGAAATCGGCGGTATCATTTGGTTCGGCGTTGACGATGCAGCAAGCACAGTATATTGTCCAATGTACACATGTATGACAGAAATTCCTCTCTGCTATCGCGAAGGTAACGGCAGCATCATGGAATATTCTGAGACAGCAGCATTCTGGGTATTCAACCAAGTAACAAACTGGGCTTATACAAAATATGAATATATCCACCCAGAAATAGCAGAAAAACAAGCTAACTACGAAAAAGGCTGGGTTGAAGCTGTAGCTCATACTGATGCAAAAGCTGCTGATATTTATAATACAGCTCCTGCTGCAGCTGTTGATTTCCTCACATCATTCTCTTGTAGAGAAGCAGAAAAATTGACAGCTGACTGGAGAGAATTCTACAAATATTTATTTGTAAAATACATGGACTTCAACATCAAGACTGCTCAGCCAACTCCAAAAAGCCACAAATATATTGCTCCAAAAGTTGAACAACCTAAATATAGCGAAGAATACTACAGAGCAATCATTGAACAAACAGGCGATAAACTTAAAGCTTATTAAAGACTACAAGACAATAAGACAACAAGTGGGGACGTGATAATCACGTCCTTACTTATTTAATAATGGTCTGAGTCTGAATCAAAAAAACTTTAATCTTTAGTCCTTTGACTTTAGTCTTTTTTATATCTTTGCACCCTTAATTAAATCAACAATTATTTATGAAGAAATTTTTATTAGTGCTTTGCGCAATCATGTCATTCAATATTTTGACAGCGCAAAAAAATGTGCTTCTTGAAGAAGCAACAGGTACATGGTGTCAGTATTGTCCATCAGGCATTTACTACATCGATTCATTAGTAACTATGTATGATAATGTTATTGCAGTTGCGATTCACACAAATGACGTGATGGCTGTTGAAGACTACTTCAATGCTGGTAATTTCACACAAGCTCCAGAAGCAAACATCGGTCGCCGTTATCAAAACAAATCAACAGACCAATGGTTCAATTTCGTTCAACAAGAGATGGAAGTTCAACCTAAGTCAAGTGTTACTGTTGAAAATCAATTTAATGAAACAACACGTGTTCTTACCTCAACAATAACAATTACAGCTCTTCAAAATATTGAAGGCAACTATCGTATCGGCGCTATCTTGACAGAAGACGCTGTTACAGGTCCAGCTCCTCAATACAACCAAGCAAACCAATATTCAAACTACTACTTCCCAATGGGTGGTTTTGAAAACCTTCCAAACCCTGTTCCTGCTAACAGAATGGCTTTCGACCATGTCGCTCGTCATCTTCTCGGCGGTTACAATGGTGAAACTGGCATGCCAACAACTCTCGCAGCAGGTCAAACATACACACATACATTCAACTATGTTCTCCCAGAAGAATACAATCATGAATATGTAAGAGTTATCGGTGTTTTGATTTCTCCAGACGGTTCTATCGATAATGCTGGCAAGAGCGCATATCTCAATGGTGAACAAAATGCAGCACCTAAATTCACTTCAACTCCTGTAACAGAAAGTTTCGCTTTCGTTAACTATATCTATAACATTTATGTTTATGATACTGATAACAAAGAACTCGGCATCACTGTTGAAGAAAAACCAGAATGGTTGACTTTTGAACAATATGACAACAGATCTGCAGCTATCTACGGAACAACAGAAACTCCAGGTGAGTATGAAGTCGTTATCAGACTTACTGACGGCAATTATGAAGAGTTCCAAACTTATACAATAGTTGTTGAAGAAGCTTTGGATTCAAGTTGGGAAGTTATTGGTGACCGTGCTTTCACAGCTGGTACAACATACACTTTCAGCACAGCAACATATAACGACTGCGTTTATATGTTCGGTCGTGAATTAGGTTTCCCTGCTGTTTACAAATACGACCCTCAAATCGACCAATGGCAAAAATTAACTATGCCAGCTGACGAAATGAGCTACGAAGGCAATATGGTTATCGACAACAACGGCGTTATCTATATCACTTACGCTTATATGAGCAACGACTTCCTCCAAGTAAAGAAATATGAAAACGGTCAATGGAGCGATGTAGGTACATTCGGTAAATTCGGTAGCGTGCCAAAACTCGCTGTTAACTCAGAAAACGTTCTTTATATCAGTTACATCGACTTTGATAACAATAATTATTACTTCGTTGAAAGATTCATCAACGGTGAATGGGAACGCGTTGGCACAGGTCACGTTACTGCAGGTGGCGGCTCATGGGCAAGAATCACAATAGATGAAAACGACGTGCCTTATGTTTCATGGGTTGACTTCTACGCAGGCGGTTTGATGTACGTTTCTAAACTTGTTGGCGACTTATGGGTTAAAGTTGGCGGTCAGGCTGTATCTGATGAAATAGCTGTTTACTACTATCAAGATGTTGCTGTTGATAGAGATGGTAACGTTTATCTCGCATATTGCGCACATCAAACTCAATATTTGACAGTGTTCCGTTACAACGGCACAGAATGGGAATTATTAGGTGATAACATTGCTGACGGCCCTATCAAAGGTTTGGATGTTGCTTTAGATAGCCAACAAAACTTCTATGTTTCTTATGCAGACTCTAACATGGAATCAAAAATTTCTGTCATGAAATATGATGGTGAAGAATGGGATTACGTTGGTCAAAGAGCATTCTCAGAAGCTGGTTCTGATTCATATCAATCACTCACAATGTTATACGATTCTCCATGTGTTGTGTTCACAGACTTAGGATTCGGATATAAAACTTCAGCTATGTATTATAAAGCAGCTGTTATGTTATATCCACCAACCAACCTCACAGCAGAAATCGTTAACGAAGACGATGCTGTCATCAGCTGGAACGCTCCACAACAAGGAACACCATCAAGCTATAAGGTTTATAGAAACGATGTCGCAGTTAAGACTACATCAGAGTTGACATATACAGACGAAGATTTAACATCAGGAACACATCGTTACACTGTTACAGCAGTTTATGCTGAAGGCGAATCATCACCAATAGGTCCTGTTACTGTAGAAGTTACAGTTTCTGTAAATGAAAATAATGAAGTAGCATTCGTTGTTTATCCAAATCCAGCTGAAAATTATGTTATGATAGAAAGCATCAAAGAAGCTGAAGTTAGAATATATTCTATCAACGGCCAAATGGTTTCAGAACATACAGTCAGCGAAGGTCTTAACACAATTGATATTTCAAGCCTCAATGCAGGTATGTATTTCATGAATGTTAATAACACAATGGTAAAAATCGTTAAGAAATAAGATTTTAAATTGATAAAAAAATGAGGCTGCTAAGAAATTCTTGGCAGCCTCGTTTTGTTTTAGAATAAGTTTTTATTTAACAACAAATACTTTCGTTATTACGTTTTTGTCGTTTGTCAAACATCTGATTAAATATATTCCTGGATTGTATTGTGATACATCAATTTGTTTTTGTTCTATGTCGATTTTCTTCATTTTTGATATGCATTTTCCATTAGTGTCAAAAATCTCATAAGAACAAACATCGCCCTTTATGTTAATATAATCTGTCGCAGGATTAGGGAATAGGATAAACTCTTCATTTTCATTCTTTAATGAGTTGATGTCAAGAAATGTTACAATTCCTGCAAAGATAGGAAAGCCGTTATTAGTATTTTCACTATCATAAATCCAAACATTAGTGTCTTTATTTAGCATAGAGATAAATTCGGGAGAACGCATTACATTTATGTCTAAAGCTTCACCATATTCGTTTGGTTCTTCTATACAAGTGTTGAGGTAATAGTTGTTGTCAACCATATATCCGCTTCCTTCACATTTTCCAACTATAGCGCCTGTTTGTCCGGATTCTTCTGAGCAATAAACATTTCCGACATTATAACAGTTTTTAATTGATCCTTTAGCATTGCCGGATGTTATGCCACCTGCATATTCTTTTCCGTAAATGTTGCCCATGTTGTAGCAATTTATAATAGTGCATGATGAGAATGAGAAAGAAGTGATACCGCCAGAATACTTATCGGCTTTTATGTCGCCATAATTAGCGCACTCTTCAATATGCTCTGGTTTTTGTGCTACTAATCCACCTCCATGTTCATTGGTTTCAACATCAACATTAGCGATGCATCTTATTAAATTTCCGGACCATCCTGCAATACCGGCGCAATTCTTATTGTCAACATTTACAAAACCTTCAACATAAAGATTTTTAATTATAGCGTCTTTGTCCAATTGGCTAAATAGTGCTGCGCTAGTATAAGGATACCAAATAGACTTATCGTTGGATATAGGGGAATTGTTGTCAATGTAAAGGCCTGTTATTTTATGTCCGTCGCCATTTAGGACACCTTTCATGGATTTGTCATAAACTCCGCCACCGGCATAAACTCCGCCACCGGAGCCTATTGGCAGCCATTGATTATCTTCGCTTCCGTTGAGATCGATGTCTGTTGTCAGCAAGAAATATTTATCTTTTGTCCATTGCGAATAGTCGTAATTGATAAGATATGCGAGCCATGCGAATTGTTGTGCATTCTCGATAAGATAAGGGTCGGTTTCTGTGCCGGAACCTTTTCTGATAGCTTCGCGCTTGCCGTCCCACACGCTTTGTGCGCTGAGACTCATTCCTAACAAGAGGAATACTATAGTGTATATTGATCTTTTCATAAGGCTTATTTATTTAAGTTGTTGATAAAATAATTTTTGATATAATCTGCCCACTCATTCATTTCATCTCTATCGAAGGTGATAGAAGGCCAATAAGTCACAAATGCCTTATCGATGACATGAACCTCACCGCTGCTGAAGTTGAAAGGTCCTGATGAAGCAAGTCCTCTTCTGTCGCCGTAGTCATTAGGGTTTCCATTGACAGCAGTTTCTTCGCACCATTCATCTATGCCTGGATTTATTCCGTTTGTTCCCCAGTGGTAAGGGTCAGAATCATGAGGAAACATAAATTTACAAGGAATATCTGTTGTATTAGGGCTGCCAGCGACGCCATTGCCTCCGTAACACATCTTATCGCCATTTTTCCATTCAGATTTAAGTAATCTGTAATATTCTTCAGCGATTTCAGGATCTCCGTGAATTGTTGCATCGTTTGAGTGATAGACAAATCCGCACATACCTAAACGTTCATTATCGACTATTTCATCGCCGAAACCTAATCCGTTGATACTTTCATTGACTAATTGTTCGCCGTTATCATCGAATTTAGGATTGTCGATACCGTCAGGTGTCATATTAGGACCGCCAAGAATCATGACAAATTGTGCAGGAGGATTGTTGCCGTATGCTCCTGGTTCACCGCCTCCGTCATCGATAGCGCGTGCATTGTAGCCATAATAATATCCACGTTCAACGTTGCAGCCGATATAATCGTCTATTGGGTAACCGATGTCGAAATCGGTCCAGTTGCCAATATATACGTTATTGTAATTATTTTGTGAGCGGTTGTAAATCCAAGTACGCATGAAAAGAGTGTTGTTTAATTTTTCATCATCAGGAGCGTTGAAGCCATATAACATACAATGTAATTCTATTCCTAATGCTTCGCCGCCCGATTCGGAATGAATGTCATAATTGTCGTTATAGATACAATATAAAGCCATGTCGCCGAGTATATCGGGGTAATCACCTTTGAGAGGATTGTAAATGCCGTCATTGTCGGTATCGACGAAAGGAGCGAGATTAGCGGCATAGCCGTCTTCTACATTGCCATGTGCCGGCCATGTTAAAATATCTTCTGGAATTTCAGTTGCAGTATTATTGATAATAGCATCAATATCGCTGCGTTTGATTTTCCATACATGATGATAATCCATTACGGCGAAGATGTCTGTCGAACCATCATTAACGCGTAGAGGTCCTGACCAGTAGTCCTCTCCTACTTGGTTGAAACGTACAGCTGAGCAATGGATATTATCATTGTCATCGAGTCCGGCAATCCATAATGTGTTACTGTAAATAGTACCAGCGTCGCCATTATTAGGAACGGTAAAGCTTTCTACAAAACCAAATCCTTCGAAGTTGTGTCCTCCTCGCATAATGCTGAAGTTGCCAGTTCCATATAAATTAGTCTTGATGTTGTTAACATCGATTTGTGCCTCTGGATGCCATTGAGCGCACAGACTGCAAGCTGTAGATAGCATTACAATCAGAATAATAATTTTGTGTTTCATAGCAATTATATTTATGGGTTTACGACAGCAAATATATAATGATGAATATGCGTTTTGCAAGAGAAAACATTATGCATTTTTATGCGTTTCTATGCATAAAATTGTTTATATTTTTGATTTTCAGTATGTATAAAAAAAGGTAGAAGCGATAAACTATCACTTCTACCTTATAAATATTATATGATTATCGGATTATTTGATGATAATCTTTTCTGTTTTCATTGTGTTTCCTAACACTTTTACGAAATAAACGCCGCTTGAAAGGTCAGAAACGTCTATTGTTCTGCTTCCGCTGAAGGCGAATTTCTTCACTTCTTGACCTTGAGCATTCAAAATCAAAACGCTTAATTTACCATTTTGGTAATCTGAAGAGAAGTTAAGATTTGAAGATGCTGGGTTAGGGAATATGTTAACGTTGAAGTTAAGGATGTTTTCGTTAACATCGACATCGCTGCCATCGAGAACGTTGATATTATTACTGTAAGTAACGACTTTACCTGAAACGCGAAGAACTGGGTTGTCAGGAGCGTCACATTTAGGGCAGCTATTTTGACCGTTGACACAGTCAGGGTAGTTAGGGTGACATTCGTCGATGTAAGTTGGGTCTAATTCGTAGAATATATTAGCGCAGCCGTTGCTTACGTAGTCTGTGAGGTCGAAGTCCCAAACCATAGCGATGCTACCTGGGCACCATCCAGAACGTTGGTATGTCCAAGTACCTGCTTGTGGTTGGCAACCAGCTGGGTTAGGGTTACAAGTTCTCCATAAATGTTGGTCATAGACTTTAGCATCGTTGATTTTAATTCCGTGAGTTGCTTCGTAGAATTCAGCAGCATTACCAGTGTTGTATGTTCCGTTAGCGCCGCTGCTCCAGTTATGACCAGAAGAGATGATTTTCAATCTTGCAGCTTCTGTATATTCAGGGAATGTATAATCTACGTCAGGGATAGGTTGTTGGTTAGCATAGTCGCCGAATGGGAAGATGTTGAACCAGATTTCATCAACGTTATAGTAGTCATATTCAGGATTGCCTTTTGTCATTTCGAATGTAAGTGTTGGATTGTAGCCATTGCCGTTCCATGATTCGAAGTACAATTCTAATTCAACCAAACCTTGGAGTACAGAAGAGAAGTCTGTTACATCAAGATTGTCTTCACATTCTACGCCGAAAGGAGTTGTATAGCGGAAGAGTTCCATCCATTGTCCACGGTAGTTTCTGACTTTGACACCACCAATGCGGTCGTAGGTGTCGCAGAGGCCGTCAACGCAAGTGTGGTCGTAATGAGCTTTGATGTTGTTGAAAGCGCCTACGTGGGTTGGCATTGCGTAGTTGCCGATAGCAGAATGAATTGAAGGAGTACAGATAAGGTCGCCGTTGATTGTTGTGACGTTAACGTTATCGTATTCATTTGTTATATTGAAAGAAGATGTTTTTGTTGTTACGTTGCCGCCAGAAGTTGTAACGCTGACTGTCATTGAATGTTCGCCATAATGTGATGGAGTCCAATAGTTATAGAAGTAGCCGTTTTCTGGGTTGTTAGGTTCGTCTGTATTTAATAAAATGTCTTCACCGTCGATAGTACATTTAACTTCTTCGAAGAGGAGAGCGTCGGCGTGTTCAACTTGGAGGCTGACGTTCAAGATGATAGGTTTCAATTCTGGGAGATAAACGTTTGATTCATCGTAAGGACGGCGTATTGTAATATCTGTTGAATAAGCCATTGGGTCGATTACTTCAAAAGTCTTGACTACGTCTGGAGCGGCGAGCCATTCGTTGTTACCAGCTTGAGTAGCTTTCAAAGAAACAGTACCTACTTCGCCTGTGAGTGTCAATATGTTACCATCGATAGTAGCAGGGCCGCTAATCATTTCGAAAGAAACAGGGAGACCTGATGTTGAAGTAGCTTCTAATGTATAAGGAGGATTGATTGTCAATTGTTTTGGAATGTCAGGTAAGTTGATGTATTGCATGTTACCTTCAGGCATTTGACGTACTAAGAAGTTGTCGAAGCCGCCAGTACCACCTTGGCAGTGGAAGAAGATACCGTCCCAAACTTTGTAGTCGCGCATGTCGCCAGAACCTGGGGTCATACCCATATTGAGTTCTGTAGCTTCAGAGAGCTGCATCCATTCGCTCCAGCTTGTACCATTGAAATCTTTAACGAAGACAGTCAAAGAACCAGCGCCGTCGTATGCTGAGAAGTCGAAAGACATTTTATATCTTGCCCAGTTTTCTTGTCTGTAGTTTGTGATAAGGAGGTCGGTTCCGTCAGGAAGAACGATGTTTGGATGTCTGTCGTTACCGCTACCTGCGATACGGAGATAAACACCGCCGTCGCCGTCTGTCATGCCTTGAAGGATGTTGCCATCGCCGTCAGCGTCATAACCAACGCCGGCGAAAACACCCCACCAAGCTGGAGTAATATCAAATTCAAAGTCGATGATGCCGCCTTCTTTGAAATTGAAGTTGAAGTTGCTTGAAGCTTTACGTGTAGCTGTTCTACCAACGCCAGGACCGCCGTATGGATAATAAACAGCAACACTTTCGTTTGGTGATAACAAACCATCGCAGCTATAATCAACGTCGAAGTCTTGTGAAGTTGATGCGGTTTGATAGTGTGTTGACCAGTTATCTTGTCCATTAAGACATTGAGTACCTTGTGTATAATTGTCGAAATCAATTATGTACTCAACTTGTGCATTAACAACAGTTAAGCACAACATCATTGATAAAAATAAGAATACTTTTTTCATTTGTTAAAATTTTTAGTTATTATTCTTCCATCCACCATACCTTAGTTTCTCTTGTATCGCCATGACTCATTTTCTTAACTTGTTCGTTATAGTTGTCATAGTTGTAAGTTACTTCTGATTGAGGATAAGGTAATCTGTATGTAACGAGTTTTTGATGATCTATTGTTGTAGGTGTTGTTGCGTCTGTGCCTATAGTACGGCGTGTGAGGCTCCAAGCTTCATTAGCTTGACGGAACAAGTCTAACCAACGTTGTTGATATATGAATTCGAGATAAGCTTCTTCTGAATAAGCGAAGTTGAGGTCGTTATAAACCATTTCGTTGAAAATCTTAGAAGCGTATGAATATGAAAGTGAATATAAATCGCCTTCATTTAATATCTTTTGCAAGTCTTCATAAATATATTTATATGTAGTTTCTGTTCCATAGATTGGAAGTTGTAACCACATGAGGAAAGAGTGCTCGATGCCTTTTCTAATCATTTCGTCTGTCATCATGCCAATGCCTCCAGGAACGATACCTTTAATCATCATTTCAGCTTTGATGAAACATACTTCAGCTGGACTTATCATGATTTGAGGAACGAATACATGGTCACGGATGAGGTAGAAGTTGAATGGAGAATACAAGCAAGCAGGCCCTTTGAAACCATAGTTTTTGTCTCTTGCTGAAGAATAAGGAGTGCCGCCTTCTGTTGGGGTGTTAGCATCTCTCAACTGAGGATAAGCTCTCCATGCGCCTTCTGGATAGTCGGCAGTTTTGTTATTTGTATCAAAGAAGATATAAACTCTTGGGTCGAAGATTTCGTTATCGACAGAATCTGTTGGTTTTGACATTTGAGCGAAAACAGTCTCACCCATTCTTAAATTTTTATGTTCTCTGAAAGCCCATCCTTCATCGCCGAATGAAGTTCCCCAAAATACAGGCCATAATGCGAAACCGCCATTGCCGCTATAATAATAGTCGTCGATTACCGGTTTGTTGAAAGCAGTTTGTAATAATGTGTCAGCGAAAGCTGGGTCTTTATGACGCATTCTCATACCGTGACGTAAAATCAAGGAGTTGGCGATTTTACCCCATTTGTTATAGTCATTATGATACATGACATCGTAGGCTCCGAGTGTGTAATATTGGTTGCCGAGAGAAGTCAAGGCGTTATTGCTGTTCAATATTTCTCTAGCCCAAGCCAATTCTGCCAGTACGGTTTTGTAAATAGATTCTTGAGAATCGTATTTAGGTTTTCTGTTAGCTTCAGTGTCATACCAGATATAACCGGCTTCAGAATAAGGAATATCGCCGAACATATCTGTTACTTTAAGAGTTTTGTATGCTTCTAAAACAATAAGCTGAGCTCTTACTTTATCATCGATTTCATTGTCGCCAGCTTTTTCGCACATTTCATCAAGACGTTTGTCGATGTCGTGAATGTTGGCCAATGCGAGATAGTAATTGTTCCAGACAGCGTCAACGCCGATGCTGTAGTTGCCCCATGCTTCAGAGGTGAGAGCTCCGAGTTCTGTTTCTGGATAGAATATTTCATTCCAGAGGTAGAATTGTTCGTTGCTGTTCCAGCAGAGAGAGCTGACAACGCCGTTGAACATAGGACCGATGTCGGTTCCTGTAGGGCTCATAGGGTTTTTATTCATTTCTTCAAAGCCATTATCGCAAGAGCCTAAGAAGAGAGCACCGATGACTGTTGATGCCAATAATATTTTTTTAAGATTTAAAATGTTCTTTTTCATAATTTTTCTCCTTCCTAATTAATTAAAGACCAAATCTGAGTGAGAAGATAAATGAACGTGTCATAGGGAATGAACCATATTCGAGACCTTGGGCATTACCTGTTCCTAAAGTACCTTCAGGATTGATGTTGTCAGGTAATGTTTTGAAGATATAGAACAAGTCACGGCCAGTCACTGAGATTGAAGCGTTTTGGAACACTTTAAGTTTTTCAAGTATTCTGTTAGGGAAGTTATAGCTGAGAGTTACTTCGCGCAATTTAATCCAAGTGTTGTTTACTATACCAGGAGTTGTGAGGTAGTTGCCCCAGCCGCCGAAGTTAGGCATATAATTATAATAATAATGTACTACTTCTGTGTTTTCTGTTGCCTCACCAGTTTCTGGGTCAACGTAAACGCCAGGGAGAACAACGCCGTAGTTGCCTAAGAAGTTGCCTTCTGCGTCGTAGAGAGGAAGTCCGTTACCTTCACGTTCGTATAATGTTTCATTGCTTTGACCTGTCTGCATTGCTATGACGTAAGAACCGCAGTAGATTTCACCACCGAGTTTAGCGTCAATCAAAGCATAGATAGATAAGTTCTTATAATTATATTTCATGTTGATACCGCCTGTCAATAAAGGAGCGCAGTTGCCAACAGGAACGCGTTGGTTTGTCTTGAGATATTCTGTTCCTTCTGCATTGATGAGAGGAAGTGGGTTGCCATTGTCGTCATAGAATGGACCAACTACAGTACCATCGGCTGTTTCCATTGTGTAAACATAATCCCAACCGTAGATTGTACCATATTGTTCGCCTTCTTGAACTGCGATAGCAGGACCGTTAGAGCCCCAAACTTCTGACAAGATATACATGTCGGCACCGCCTAAGTCAACGATGCGGTTAGTGTTTCTAGCGAAGTTGATACCTAATTGAAGATAGCTGTTAGGTTTTTGGAATACGTTGTAATTGATGATACCTTCGATACCTTTGTTGGTAACGACACCTGTATTAATACGAGCGCTGCTTGAACCTGATGACACAGCCATAGGAGAAGCGAGGATTTGATCCCATGAATAAATGTCGTAATATGTGAAGTCCATATTGACTTTATCCCAGAGGCCGAAATCAACACCAACTTCGTATGAACGTTGACGTTGTGGTTTCAATTGAAGAGGAGGAACTTGTGTAGGAAGTGTTGATGACAATTGACCTCCGAATGAACCAGTGTTGTATGTGAAGTCTAACTGATATGGGCTGTCGTCGCTTGCTGTCATAGCGGCAGAACCTCTGAATTTCAAGAAACTGATAGGGCCCCAGTTGATTTTGAAAGCTTCAGTAGCAATGAAACTCAATGTTGCAGATGGATAGAAATAGCTGTTGTTATCCAATGGCAATGTTGAAGACCAGTCGTTTCTTCCTGTTAAGTCCAAGAAGAGGTAGTTTCTATAAGAAATGTTCAAGAAACCATATAAAGAGTTTACCTGTTTTTCGTAGCGTGATTCACCAGGTAGCATGCCTGTTGTGATAGGATTTGCGCCACCGCTGATATAGTTGTAGAATGTGAATAAATCAGCGTAAGCCCATGTTCCTGTGCCTGCCCACAAACCGTAAGTGTTTCTGTAGTAACGTTCACCACCGAATGAAAGTCTTGCGTTAAATAAAGAACCGAAGATATAGTCTTTATGAGCAGTCAAGAGGAAATCGGCATCGAGTGTGTAGTCTCTTGTCATGTTTTGTTTGTAATAGCCGCCAGTCATTCCGTCTATTGCTGTTGGTTCATGTTTTGTTTCATATTGATCTAAGCTGAAATCGAGAGCTGCCTTACCAGCTAATGTCAACCAGTCTGTTATGTCGTAAGTAAGACGTAATGAACCGTAAGCTTTGTCACGATCGAGAGTTGTGTTGTTGTTGTAGAAACTCCAGAAAGTATTTGCGTTGATATATTGGAACGGATAGTTGCCCCATTCTGTCATTGTTCCGTCTGGTTGTTCGTATGTTGTAGATTCGATTCCTTGCCAGCTTCTTGGCCAACTGTAGAGAAGACCTTTGTTGAAGTTGCTGTAAGATTCACCGAGGACTGGTGAATTGAGACGATGGAAATCGAAATAAGTGAAAGAGATGTCAGCCTTGATTTTTTCTGAGACGTTCAATAATGAACCTACATTGAAAGTTGTTTGTCTGAGATTACAGTTATCGATGATAGCGTCGGAGCGGTCGTCGGTGACAGAAACTCTTATAGAACCGAAATCACCGGCGTTTTGGAAAGAAACGTTATTGGTGAAAGAGTGAGAGTTCTTGTACAACATGCTAAGGTTGTCTGGTTGAGGAGAATAGCTTCTTGTCACGCTGTCCCACCAAATCATTTCAGTTCCGTCCATGACAGGGCCCCAGGAAACAGCACCTCCATAATAACCGAAAGTGGTGTTTGTAGGTTCGCCTTCTGGACCTAAGTCGGCGTTGTAGTTGCCGTTATAAATATAGTTGCCGTTAGCGTCTTGTGTCAATGTTGGAGTCATGAAGGAAACAGGACCGCCGGCGCCATATTTATTTTGAACGTCACGATAGCCGTAAGGATTTGTAATTTTATAAGTTGATGAGAAGTTGATACCAAGACCTTGTTGTTTCTTACCTTTCTTTGTTGTGATGAGCACAACGCCGTTACCGCCTCGAGCGCCATAAAGAGCTGCAGCGGTAGGTCCTTTCAAAATGTTGAGGTCTTCAATATCTTCCTGATTTATGTTGTTGAGAGCAGTACCCCAGTCTTGACCGCCGTCCCATCCGGTAACACCGCCTTCGTTGGTCATTGGTACACCGTCAACGACGATGAGTGGCTGGTTGTCGCCAAAGATACTGTTATTACCACGAATGACGATACGTGAAGAACCGCCGGCAACACCGTCACCAGTGATGATCTGAACACCGGCAGCACGTCCGCTCAACGAATTGATGACGTTGTCGCTACCTGAACGTGTCAAATCGGCTCCGCTGATGTCTTCTGTGGCATAACCTAATTCTCTCTTCTGACGTTTGATACCTAAAGCTGTGACAACGACATTGTCTAACATCATGGCGTCGGTACTCATAACGACATCGATTCTGTTTCTTCCGTCAACAGCGATATTCTGTGTCTGATAACCGACATAAGAGAATACCAATGTGTCTCTGGAGTTCGCACTAATGGTGTAGTCACCGTCAATTTCTGTGATTGTACCATTGCTTGTGCCTTTAACTTGAATTGTAACACCCGGCAAACCGTAACCGTCTTCAGATGAAGTGACATAGCCGGAAACTGTAATATCCTGAGCTTTGATGGTCAAACCCATACAAAGAAAAAGGATTAAGAAAAAGTAAACTTTCCTCATATCATTAAAATTTAATTTTCAAAATAAAGTTCCTACAAAAATAATAAATATATATATAAGTCAACCAACAATTTTTTAATTTTGTAAAAATTTAAAATCATAAAAAATGGCTAAGACTAAAACGGTATTTTTTTGTAAGAATTGTGGCAATGAATCGCCAAAATGGATAGGTCATTGTCCGGGTTGTGGTGCATGGAATAGCTATGTGGAAGAGAGTGTTGTGGTAGGAAAAGACAGTAAGTCGGTGAAGGGTTCTATATTGCCTGCGACCAAGTCGAAGCCTACTCGTGTCGCGGAAATAAGCAGCGTAAAAGAGGCTCGCATCGACCTCTGTTATGAAGAACTTAATCGTGTTTTAGGTGGCGGCCTTGTCTTAGGTTCTCTCATCTTACTCGGAGGCGAGCCTGGTATAGGAAAATCAACACTCTTGTTGCAAGTGGCTCTTAATGTTAATGATAAAAAAGTGCTTTATGTCTCTGGCGAAGAGAGCTCCCAGCAAATTAAAATGCGTGCCGAGAGAATAGGAGTAAAAAATGAAAACTGCTTTATATTGACGGAGACTAATACTGCTGAGATAATAAAACATTTCGAGGAGACAAAACCTGACATCGTCATCATCGACTCAATACAGACTTTGGAGTCGCCGGCAATTGATGCAACAGCCGGAAGCATAAGCCAGATTCGTGAGACAGCTGCCGAGATGAATAAGGTCGCCAAGGCTCATCACGTTCCTATTTTCCTCATCGGTCATATCACCAAAGATGGAACTATCGCCGGTCCGAAAATCCTCGAACATATTGTCGATACCGTTATTCAATTTGAAGGCGACCGTCATTATGGCTTCAGGATTTTACGTACAGTGAAAAATCGTTTCGGCTCATCTTCAGAACTTGGAATTTTCGAGATGAACGCCACAGGTTTGCGTGAAGTCAGCAATCCAAGTGAAATCTTGCTTTCACAAAGAGAAGAGAATGTGAGCGGTATTGCTGTAGCAGCTATGGTAGAAGGTCTGCGTCCTATGATGATTGAGACTCAGGCTCTTGTCAGCACCGCAGCATACGGAACACCTCAACGCAGCTGTACCGGCTTCGATACCCGTCGTCTTAATATGTTGCTCGCTGTTCTGGAGAAAAGGGCTGGTTTCAGATTGTCGGCAAAAGACGTTTTCCTTAACATAGCCGGAGGCTTGCGCGTTGATGATCCTGCTATCGACCTTGCTGTTATGGCTGCTATTTTATCGTCAAACGAAGACATCGCTATAAGTAATAGATATGCTTTTGCAGCAGAAGTAGGACTTTCTGGCGAGGTGCGCTCGGTCAACAGAATAGAAGCCAGAATCGCTGAAGCCGACAAACTCGGAATGGAAAAGATTTTCGTCTCTAAATACAACTGCCGTGGCCTTGATACATCGAAATACAATGTGGAAGTAGTGCCGCTCGCTACGATAGGGGAGTTGATAAAGAGTTTATGAGTCTATGAGTCTATGAGTTTATGGGTTTTGGGGTGGGTGAGAATCAAAGATAATTGTTTAACCTTAAACTTAAAATTTATGGAAAGAAGCATAGAAAATTTGTTTATATGGAAAGAATCTAGGGTTGTTGTAAATGACATTTACTCAATGATGAATAATTGCAAGGATTTTTGTTTTAAAGATCAGATTCAAAGAGCGGCAATTAGTATAATGAATAATATTGCAGAGGGTGCTGAATCAGGAACTGATGCTAAATTTGTTTCGTTTTTAAAAATAGCAAGAGGTAGTTGTTCAGAAGTAAGATCAATGTTGTATCTCTGTGAAGATTTTAATTATTGTAATGAAGAAGAAAGAGTCATTATCCAGAATCGAATAAAAACAATTACAGTAGGAGCTTTTAAACTAATAAAAAAATTGAATAACAAATAATTCGAAACTTATTTTAACCATCCCCCCCATAACTTATAGACTTATAGACTCATAGACTTATAGCCTCTATAACTCCAAACAACAAGGAGCGACATCGCCCATCGTGATAACAGCATCCAGAGATAGGCTCCACCGGCAGCTGAGAACAAAAGCAAATCTTCCAAATTGCTGTGCGATATTCCAATGTGACGATTCAAGAGGTCGTTTTCCTCTTTAGTGGTTTCCCCTTTCTCTGCCTCCTCTATCATGATGCCTGCTCCGTAGGCTAATCCTAATGTGTTGGAAACCAACCATAAGAACGCTGTCTTTGGTGATAAGCCGAAAAATATCATTACAGGCTTTAAAAATCTTGAAATGTATTGTATAATGCCAAATTCAGTTAAAATCTTTTGTAATAATGTCAGAAGATAAACTAATATTGCCATCGTGACTATATTTTTTGTAGTCCTCAGAGCCCATTGTTTTAACATCACTACAAAAGTCAGCTTTTCCTGAATAGAATTTCCCGCCATCGAAGTCTCAAAACTTCCTGGCATTATTTTATTTAAAATCCAAGCTAAAATAAAGGCTGATAATGTTCTTGTCAAAACTATGCTTAAAACGGATGAACCTGTCTTGTGTTGAACTGCTGTCTCCACAATCATATTGTGCGAGCAAAGAACCATGACTGATAAAATTGTTGCAGCTCTGGTGCTTAAATCTAAGGTCGTCATCACGGCGATGGCAGAATAGCAATTTACGAAATAGCCCGAAACATAAGCAAGAGCCGCCTCACCGGGCAGTCCGAAGTGTGAAAATAAAGGAGTGAGCCAATATGAAATCCATTCTATTATGCCAAAATACTGAAGCAGCAATATGACAAAAGATAACAAAGCCATTATCTTTGTCAGCCACCAGATAGTCTTGAATGCACTTGGCCCTGCAAGTTTTATGCAATTGACAAAACGTGACACCCTACAATTCTATAAATTACAGACGATTGACAAACTTAATGCTGAAAATACCCATTGGGCTATTGTTTGAATAATTATTGGATTCTAACAAAGCACCGTTACCCAAATAATGTTCTGTTGTTATTTCGTAAAAATTATTTATACCAAAAGTATATTCCAAACCAAGGTGGATTTTGTTGAACGAGATGCCAAGTTCAGGAGCGAAAAACAAACCGTCGTCAATCATATTGATTTCATAAACTGTATAATTGTTGTGATTGGTTTCTCTATAGGCAAATGATGTTGATGCAGGCTTGATGTTGATAAGGTATCCTACGTTAACGCTGTAATATGGAACAAATTTGGATTCGCCTATGGCAATGTTGCCTCTAAAGTTGACAAATACAGGAATTTCTATAGCGACATCTTTGGTGGTTTCCTGTGTTAAAGTGACGGCCATCTGTTCATCTATCATCGTACGATATGTTCCCATAAGACCGGCACCGATACCTATAGAAAAATATTCGTTATATGGACGACTGTATATGCCTTTGACAGAAATATTAATGTCGTGTGTTTGTGTTCTGCCTAAAGAAAAGTCAATGTAACCTACATGTTCTTTTTGGGCATATGAAATATTGAACAACACGAATAAAGAAAAGAGTAAAGCTAATAATTTTGTTTTCATAATAGATGTTATTTTAAATTTCTGCAAATTAAATGTTTTTTTTTCAATGTTACAAGTGCTTTTGCCATTATTTTTAGATGAAAATGTTAAAATAATTATGAGCTTTTTTCTTAATTTTTCTTTGCAATTGATTGATTTTTAAAGAATAAAATTTTTTTTTTGAAAAAGTGTGAAAATTACAATTTTTATTGTAGTAATTTTGCACGTGCGAAACGATATGCTTTTTTGTTTCGATATATACGAACTTAACACATTTATATATATGGTAAAGAATTTAGTTATTGTTGAGTCTCCTGCTAAGGCAAAAACCATAGAAGGTTTCTTGGGAAAAGACTTCGTAGTTAAATCAAGCTACGGTCATGTGAGAGACTTGAACAAGTCAAACTTGAGTTTGGATATGGAAAACGGTTTCCAGCCATTGTACGACATTCCGTCAGACAAGAAGGCATTGGTAGCCGAATTAAAGAAATTAGCTGAGGGCGCCGAAATGGTGTGGCTCGCATCCGATGAAGACCGTGAAGGAGAATCTATTTCATGGCATCTTTTCGAAACATTAGGATTACAAGATGATAAATATCGTCGTATTGTTTTCCACGAAATTACAAAAACCGCTATAAACCACGCTATCGACAATCCTCGTAAGATTGACATGGACCTCGTTTCTGCACAGCAGGCTCGTCGTGTCCTTGACCGTCTCGTGGGTTATGAGTTGTCACCGCTTCTTTGGAAGAAAGTAAAGCCAGCTCTCTCTGCCGGTCGCGTGCAATCTGTTGTAGTCCGTCTTATCGTTGAATGTGAAGAAGAAATCAAAAACTTCAAACAACAAAGCGCATTCCGCGTAACAGCAATATTCACATTCACCATCGACAATCATGAATATTCACTTTCAGCAGAATTGCCTCATCGTTTCGAGAAAGAAGAAGACGCTCACGCTTTCTTGCAAAACTGCAAAGATGCTGCTTATAAAATCAAATCTGTCGATAAGAAACCTCTTTCAAAATTACCGGCTCCTCCATTTACAACTTCAACATTGCAACAAGAAGCTGGCCGTAAATTGGGTTTCTCAGTCAGCAACACAATGAGAATTGCTCAGCAACTTTATGAGTCAGGTAAGATTACTTACATGCGTACCGACTCCGTCAACTTGTCGCAATTTGCTCTCATGTCTGCAAAAAAAGAAATCGAGAATTTGTACGGACCTCAATACGTTAAAAATCGTCAGTTTACTACCAAGAGCAAAGGCGCTCAAGAAGCTCACGAAGCTATTCGCCCAACGTATCTCGACCAACAAACTATAAAAGGCACAGCCGACGAACGTAAATTGTACGAACTTATCTGGAAACGTACTATCGCTTCTCAAATGGCTGAAGCTCAAATAGAAAAGACAAACGTAAGCATAGAAGTATCTAATTCAGACAAAGAATTTACAGCAAGCGGTGAAGTCGTTTTATTCGATGGTTTCTTGAAAGTCTATACAGAAAGCAGCAGCGATGAACAAGGTGAAACTGTTAATGCAATGTTGCCTCCTCTCATCGTAGGTCAAGCCCTCGATTTGGAAAAAATGGAAGCTCAACAAAGATTCACACGTCGTCCTCCTCGTTATACCGAATCAAGTTTGGTTAAGAAAATGGAAGAACTCGGAATCGGTCGTCCTTCAACATACGCTCCAACAATCTCGACAATTCAAAAGAGAGGTTATGTAGAAAAGAAAGATATTCAAGGTGAAGTGCGTAACTATAAAGTACTTACATTGAAGAAAAACAAGATTACAGAAAAAATAGGCAAGGAAACTATAGGTAACGAAAAAGCTAAACTCGTTCCAACAGATATCGGTATTCTCGTCAACAGATTCTTGATTCAGTTCTTTGAAACAATTGTCGATTATAACTTTACAGCTAATGTTGAAAAAGAATTCGATAAAATTGCTGAAGGCGAATGTAAATGGAACGCCATGATTAACGATTTCTACAAGGATTTCCATAAACAGATAGAAGAAACATCAGACAATTCAGGTAAGTTCAGCGGCGAGAAATTCCTCGGCGTTGACCCTGTCTCCGGCAAGAATGTTTTCGTGAAAATCGGTCGTTTCGGCCCGGTCGCTCAAATCGGTGATACAGACTCTGAAGAAAAACCTAAGTTCGCAGGCTTGCATAAAGATCAAAGCATTGAATCAATTACATTGGAAGAAGTCCTCGATTTGTTCGCTTTCCCACGTACACTTGGCGAATATGAAGATGCTGAAATTCAAGTAGCTATCGGTCGCTTCGGCCCTTATATCAAACATAATAATACATTCTACAGCCTTTCAAAACTTGATGATCCTTCAATGGTTACATTTATGAGAGCTGTCGAAATAATCGAATCAAAACGTAAGGCCGACTTAGACAATATCGTTTCTACATATCCAGAAAACCCTGATTTGAAAGTCCTTAAAGGTCGTTTTGGTATTTATATAGCATTGGATAAACAAAACTACAAGATACCAAAGACTTACGATCCAACTAACTTGTCATATCAAGATTGTATGGACATTATCAGCGATCCAAATAACGCATCAAAGAAAAAAGGAAAATCTAAATAAAGACTAAAGTCTTAATCAGTGCGCTTCTAACCAATTAGTTCCAGTATTGAGATTTACTTCAATAGGAACGTTGAGTGGAAGCGCATTTATCATTTTATCTTTGACGATATTACTTAAAAAGTCCAATTCTTCTTTATAGACGTCAAAAACCAATTCATCGTGAACTTGTAATATCATCTTGGATTTCATATTGTTGTCTGTCATTTCCTTATGTATATTTGCCATAGCGATTTTAATCATGTCGGCAGAAGTACCTTGTATTGGCGCATTGATGGCGTTGCGTTCTGCAAAATTACGAACCACGCTATTGCCTGCGTTGATGTCTTTTAAGTAACGACGACGTCCGAGCATTGTCTCAACATAGCCGTGTTGTTTTGCAAAATCAACTTGTTTGTCTATATATTCTTGAATACCAATGTATTCTTTAAAATAATTCTTGATTATCTCTGACGCTTCGCTTCTTGAAATTCCTAAACGTTCGGCGAGACCGAATGCCGACATTCCATAAATAATTCCAAAGTTGACAGCTTTAGCATTACGACGCATCTCTTTTGTAACATCTTCTATAGCAATATTATACACGCGAGAAGCTGTATCGGTATGAATATCCTTGCCGCTTCTGAAAGCATCTTGCATAACGGTGTCGCCACTGAGATGAGCGATTATTCGCAACTCAATCTGAGAATAATCAGCAGCCAGCAAGATATGATTTTCATCTCTTGGAACAAAAGCTTTTCTGATTTCTTTGCCTTTGTCGGTTCTCACCGGAATGTTTTGCAAATTAGGATTGTTGGAACTTAATCGTCCTGTTGCTGTAATAGCTTGATTATAAGATGTGTGAATCAATCCGTCGTTAAGATTTACTAATGAAGGCAAAGAGTCAACATATGTAGATTTAAGTTTCGTTAAAGAACGATAATCTAAAATATTCTGAACAATAGGGTTTTCATTTACAATCTTTTGAAGAATATCTTCTCCTGTAGGATATTGTCCAGTCTTGGTTTTTTTGGCTGGCGCCTTGATATTTAGTTTCTCAAAAAGAACTTCTCCAAGTTGTTTCGGAGAACCAATATTGAATGAAGTTCCTGCAATTTCATATATACTATTTTCAATTTCACGAATTTCTTTAGCTTGTTCATTGCTGATTTGTTGTAGGCCTTCAATATCGATTTTAACACCGTTTGCCTCCATTTTTGCCAAAACCTTGACTAAAGGCATCTCAATTTCGTAAAATAGTTTTTCTAATTGATTTTCAATTATTAAAGGTTTAAATTTGTTATAAAACTGTATTGTTATGTCGGCATCTTCTGCTGCATATTCTTTCACTTTTTCAATAGGCACATCGCGCATGCTGATTTGACTTCTCCCCTTGCCTATCAATTCTTCGATGGCAATTGGAGTGTAGTCAAGATATACGTCAGAAAGATAATCCATGCCGTGATTCTGTTCTGGTTCAATGAGATAGTGAGCAATCATTGTGTCCCAAAGATTGTTTTTTATCTCAATGTCGTATCTTGCGAGAATTGAAAGGTCGAATTTTATATTGTGACCGACAATAGTTTTTTCTTTGTTTGAAAAAATAGGCAAAAACTTGTTCAACAATGATTTACATTGTTCTTTATCGGCAGGAAGCGGAATGTAATAAGCCTCGTGTGCTTTGACTGAAAATGACATTCCAACTAATGATGAAGAATAAATATTTAATCCTGTTGTTTCTGTGTCAAAAGCAAAAATATCATTGTTATTCAATAAATTGATAAGTTTGTTTATTTTGTCTTCGTCATTTGTCAAATGATATTCATGATTTTGTGTCTGGTAGTTTTTCTTTGAGGAGAAAAGAGAAAGTGAGCCGTTACTATCATTAGAATCGCCAAAAAGATCAAGCTGACCGTTTTGATTTTGTGGTACTTTATTTTTATCATTATCAACAGCCAATTCCTCATCCCTCATTCCTAATTCCTCATTATCAACTTGCGGTCTTGTAGTCTTGTAGTCTTGTTGACTTAATTTAAATCTCGACATGAAAGTTCTGAACTCAAGTTCTTCAAACAATTCTGTAAGACATTGAAAATCTGGTTCTTTAACTTCCAGACATTTTTCATCAAAGTCAATCGGCACTTCGATATTGATAGTGGCAAGTTTTTTTGACATAAGGCCTTGTTGAGCGAAATTGATTACATTTTCACACATTTTGCCTTTCAGTTTGTCAGCGTTATTGATAAGATTTTCGACGGAATCGTATTCGGCGATAAGTTTGGATGCGGTTTTCTCTCCGATACCAGGAATGCCAGGAATGTTGTCGGAAGCGTCGCCCCAAAGTCCGAGAATATCGATTACCTGTTCAGGTCGAGCGATGCCATATTTCTCGCACACGTCATTAGGACCGAGTATTTTTGCCGGTTCACCGCCTTTAGCAGGTTTGTAAATGAATATATTGTCGCTTACAAGTTGTCCGAAATCTTTGTCAGGAGTCATCATATAGGTTGTAAAACCTTCTTTTTCAGCTTTTTTAGAAAGCGTTCCAATAATGTCGTCGGCTTCATATCCTTCGCATTCGAAGATAGGAATGTTAAATCCTTTTATGATTTCTTTGATGTAAGGGACAGAAATTTTGATGTCGGGAGGAGTCTCTTCGCGGTTTGCTTTATATGCCGAGAAGTCGTCGGTGCGTAAAGTTGGCGCTCCGAGGTCGAAGGCGACACCTATATGAGTCGGTTTCTCGTTTCTTAGCACTTCATATAAGGTGTTAAGAAAACCCATTATAGCCGAAGTGTTAAGTCCTTTAGAATTGATTCTTGGATTTTTGTTTAAAGCGAAATAAGCTCTATATATCAATGCGTAAGCGTCAAGTAAGAATAATTTTTTCATCATATAAATTTTATAGTAAAAGTATGAAAAAAACACTTACGCAGGTGAATAAAAAGTAAAATTAGTTGGTTTATACAGCTGAATTATTTTTTAAATCTAAGATGCTGATAATCAATATTAGCATTTTTTAAGAAGTCAAATAATCAAAAAAAAATGTTATAATTTGAAAAAATGGTTTAACTTTGCAAAGATTTTTTTCTTGAGCAGAAAAAGTATTATTAACTTAAATTTTAAAATCATGGCAGACGTAAAAGAAAAAGTTGTGTCAATCATCGTTGATAAATTAGGCGTTAATCCTGAAGACGTAGTAGAAACAGCAAGTTTTACAAATGATTTAGGTGCCGATTCACTTGACACAGTTGAGTTAATCATGGAATTCGAAAAAGAATTTAATGTATCAATTCCAGATGACCAAGCAGAGAAAATCTCTACAGTGGGTGATGCTTTGAAATATATTGAAGAAAATATTGGATAAAACAAGCAATAATATATGGAGTTAAAACGTGTAGTTGTCACTGGATTAGGCGCTATTACGCCGGTAGGCAATACGGTCTCTGAGTTTTGGGATTCAATATGTAAAGGTGTTAATGGTGCTGGTGATATAACTCGTTTTGACTGCACGAGGTTCAAGACTCGCATAGCATGTGAAGTCAAGAACTATGACCCACAAAATTTCTTTGATCGCAAAGAATCCAGAAAATTGGATTTATATACACAGTTTGCAATCATTGCATCTGATGAAGCGATTAAAGATTCAGAAATTAATAAAGACAATACTGACTATGATGAGGTTGGTGTTGTCTTTAGTTCTGGTATAGGCGGTATAAATAGTTTTTATGAAGAAGTCGCTGCTTATGCCACTGGAGACGGAACTCCACGTTACAACCCTTTCATCATCCCTAAATTATTACCCGATTTGGCAGGCGGCCATATTTCGATAAGGAATGGCTTCCATGGACCGAATTATTCAACAGTTTCGGCTTGTGCCTCATCGGCTAACGCTATCGCTGAAGGTTTTAATTATATTCGTTCAGGCATGCTTTCGGTTGTAGTAGTCGGCGGCTCAGAAGCAGCTGTCTCTCCTCCTGCAATGGGCGGATTTGAGGCAATGCGCGCAATGACAACACGCAACGATGACCCAATGACAGCATCACGTCCATTCGACGCCGATCGTGACGGTTTCCTAATGGGTGAAGGCTGTGGCTGTCTCGTCTTGGAAGAATATGAACATGCTATAGCTCGCGGCGCAAAGATATATGGTGAAATATCAGGCTGCGGACTCTCAAGCGATGCCTATCATATTACAGCTCCTCATCCGGAAGGTCTCGGCGCTATGATGTGTATGCAACGTGCTCTTAAATCAGCAGGATTGCAAACAACCGACATCGACCATATAAACACACATGGAACATCAACGCCAGCAGGTGATACATCAGAAGCAATGGCTATCAGCAAATTGTTCGGAGATCATGTTTCTAATATGCCAATCAACTCAATAAAATCAATGACAGGCCATTTGCTCGGCGGTTCAAGCGCAATAGAAGCAATAGCAACAGTATTGACATTGAAATATGGCATTATTCCTCCAACAATAAACCACTTCAATGATGACCCTTCAATAGATCCTAAGCTCGATATAGTCTATTGGAACGCACGCCAGAAGGAAATGACTTACGCAATAAGTAATGCTTTCGGATTCGGCGGCCATAATGCAAGTATAGTTTTTAAAAAATATCAATAAATTAAAGCCTTGTCTCTATTAACGATTTTTAGATATAAGAATAGTGATGATAGAGCATTGGCAAGTTCTATCCATAACATCTTCGGATTCTATCCAAAGAACATAGAGTTGTATAAACTCGCTTTCACACATAAATCATTGTCGTCAAAGACAACATCCGGTCATACTATCAGCAATGAACGCCTCGAATATCTTGGCGACGCTGTGTTGAGCAGTGTTGTTGCTGAATTTCTCTTCAAAAAGTTTCCAACTAAGCAAGAAGGTTTCCTGACAGAAATGCGTTCAAGAATCGTAAGCCGTTCTTCTTTGAATAAACTGTCAGTGAAATTTGGCCTCAACGATTTGATTCATTACGCAAAATCTCATGAACAACATAAGTTTAAATCAATGGGAGGTAATGCTTTCGAAGCTTTTACAGGTGCATTGTTCCTCGATTTCGGTTATAAATTCGCATATAAAATCATAGTCAATAGAGTGATTAAAATGCATATCGACCTCGTTGAGCTTGAGAAAAATGAGAAAAACTATAAGAGTAAACTTCTTGAATGGGGACAAAAAGAAAAGCATCATATCGTTTTTAAGCAAATATCATCTAAAGGAGCAGGCTATGATAAACTTTATGTAATACAAGTTGAGATAGATGATAAAGAATACGCCAAAGCTTCCGACCATTCAATAAAAGGCGCAGAACAACTCGCAGCTGAAAAGACTTGGGTGATGATGATGGAAAACCAAAATAGTGAATCAAATTAAAACCTCATGGTAAAAAGAAAAAATAAGCTTGTAGTTGAGCCTTTTGATGATATTAAAATCATAGGCATCAATACCGCAATGGTGGATTATCAGTTGGCTTGGCATCTTAATAAAACGCTTAAAATAGAACTTGCCAAGTATAAAAGCATATCCAATAACGGTGAAGATTTCTTTTCTTTCTATCTTTATGATGCTGGCGAGAACTCAAACGCATATAATTTAGTTTCGTTGGTATCGGAAGGAAGAGAATGGGTTCCCTTCAAGCCAAAAACCGATTTCCTGTTTATTATCAGAAATTATATTAAAGAATCAGAATTCCAGTCAATTCTGACAAAGATAAATAGCATTCAGAACGTGTTTCATGCTTATATTGTTGACTTGGAACATAATAAAAAGATAGATGTCATTTTGGAAGATATTGAGTTTCACGAAATGGATATCATTGATGAAATAAACAAAAGCCCCAGAACATAATTTAAAATTCTGAGGCTTTTTTGTTTGTTTAAGATATTTCTGTTGATTATGCTTTTTCAAATTGTTGTAAGAATCTTACGTCATTTTCGAAGTATAATCTCAAATCATTGACTTGATATTTGAGCATTGCGATACGTTCTACACCCATACCGAAAGCGAAACCTGTGTAAACTTCAGGGTCGATATTGCAAGCTTTTAATATGTTAGGGTCGCAGATGCCGCAACCTAATATTTCTAACCATCCGGTGTGTTTACAGATGTTACAGCCTTTTCCTCCGCAGATGTTACATGAGATGTCCATTTCTGCTGATGTTTCTGTAAATGGGAAATAAGAAGGGCGGAAACGAACCTTTGTATCTTCACCGAAATATTCTTTCACGAAGTGGAATAATGTCTGTTTTAAGTCAGCGAAAGACACGTTTTTGTCGATGTATAAGCCTTCAATTTGATGGAAGATGCAGTGAGCGCGTGCTGAAATAGCTTCGTTGCGGAACACTCTTCCTGGAGCTATGATACGAATTGGAGGTTCTCCTTGTTCCATGGCGCGTACTTGTACGCTTGATGTGTGAGTACGAAGCAATACGTCAGGATCTTTGCTGATGAAGAATGTGTCTTGCATATCGCGAGCTGGATGGTCAGGAGGGAAATTCAATGCTGTGAAGCAATGGAAATCGTCTTCCACTTCAGGACCTTCGCTGATGACGAAACCTAAACGCTCAAATATATTGTTGATTTCTTCTCTAACTATCGACAATGGATGACGAGCGCCTTTCATAGCGTCAACAGGTAAAGACAAATCGAGGTCGTTGGTAGCCACATTCTGTGTCTCAAATTGTTGCATTTGTTCGTCGAAAACCTCTTGTGCTCTGTTTTTTAACTCGTTAAGTTTAATGCCGAGTTCTTTACGCATCTCAGGTTCAACTTGTTTGAAATCGGCAAACAATGCTGGAATAACACCTTTTTTACTGATATAAGTGACTCTGAAGTTTTCTAAAGCTTCTTTGCTTTCTGCTTTAAAAGAGTTGATTTCTCCTAATATTTGAGCTATTTTTTCTTTCATCTTGATTTTACTTTTTTAGCGGTGAGCTGAGCTCATTGCTCGATATTATTTCAAAATTTCTATTGTCATTGTTACTGGTTCAACTGGCACATCCATATAACCAGTTTTAACTTTTGCAATAGCGTCGATTACTTCGAGGCCTTCAACAACTTCGCCGAATACTGTGTATTCTCCGTCTAAATGTGGAGTGCCGCCTACTGTTGTATATGCTTCAACTTGTTCTGGAGTGAATGTCAAACCATAACGTTGTTTGTACATTTCGATATGAGCTTCTGTTAAAACTTGACCTTGAACGATGTAGAATTGGCAACCGCTTGATGCTTTTTTAGGGTTCACTTGGTCGCCTTGACGTGCTGCTGCCAATGCGCCTTTTTTGTGAATGTGGTTAGCGCGGAATTCTGCCGGAATTGTATAACCTGGGTCAACACTGCCATCTTCATTATGACCGCCTTGAATCATAAAATTATTGATTACACGGTGAAATGGTGAATTGTTGTACCAACCTTCGTTAATTAGTTTTATGAAATTATCTCTATGTAAAGGAGTGTCGTTGTATAATTTAACTGTGATGTTACCTTTTGTAGTCTTGATTAAGACCAATGTTTCTTTTTCTTGTGCTTGTGTTGTCATACCTAATAGGATACAAATTATTAAACAAATTTTTTTCATAATTAATCGTCTATTTGTGAGTAAATAAGTTCTAACTTGATTCTTTTTGTTGTGTCAGGACTGTCAGGTCCGTGGAAAATCCAACGTTTTGCATTATATGAACCGGCGTATGTGTATAGGAATAATCCATAGTTGTCGCTTTCAGGTTTTGCAAGAATGAGGTCTTGTACATATTCTGAAATCCTAAACCAAACTTGGTCTGTTTTTGGATCATAATAGCCGCCGAAATAACTGGTTCCTACTAATTGGTCTGGTAAAATCCCGTAAGTTCCATTTTCATTAGCTTTAACGGCTATGATTTGAACAGGCTGAGTAAATGTTGCTGTGTCGTTGTTGACACCATTTATTATATCGTTAGCTCCTGTGAGTATGAGTTTCGCTTCGTTGACAAGAACGTTTGTATTCATATCTTTTGCCCATTGGTTAAGATTTGGAAATACTATTCTTGATCTTACGCCTGCTGTCGATTGAACGTACAAATAAGGGTTGTATGTTGTATCGTTGAATGTTATAGGAGCTTGCGCTGTTGTATAATCATGTTCAAAGTGGTTGAAATAGATGTATTTGTCACTGACATTGAAATCATAGAATGTAGTATCGTAATTGTTGTGATAATAAACTCTAAGATAAGATTTTGTATTCAGCAGATTGAAATAACAAATAGAACCTGTTTCTGAAGTTGGTTCGCATGAGAAGTAAAGGCCTTTAAAATAATTCATGAAGACGCTGTTGGATGAGAAGGAACTTTCTGCGTTTGACATGAATTTTTCGCCTAAGGCATTGTTGACAGGTATTTGTAAAATATTTACACCTATTGTATCGTTGCCGATTAATACTTTTGTTTTTGGTCGAGGGGTGAAAGTGTAGTTTGCTAATTCTTCACCAATTTCAAATGATGTATTTGAGTAATAATAGATTGAGTCGCCGCTCATATCTTCTGTTACTTCATGAATACGAATTGTCATAGGTGTCAATGTGTCTCCGTAGTATCCAGCATATAATATTTGCATTACTATAGAGTCGGTTGTTGCGCCTTCTCCCCATTGCAAGCTGTTGCTGGTGAGACCTATTTGCGTATAGAAACTGAGATTTGAGTTGCCAAAATGAGGGTCGTTAAGATTACCGACCAACGATAATGATGCAGCTTTAGTGCTGAGAGAATCAATATGTTTTACTTCCGCTTTGATGTCTTGATTGCCAGAAAAAGACACATGGATGTTGCTGCTGTTAGGTTGTAAAGAATCACCAATATGTTGAGGTAATTTTTTACAAGATACGAACCCAATCAATAATAATAACGAGGCTATGATTAAATGTTTTGTTTTCAAAGTATTAGTTTTTTTCTTTTAACAAATTATCGTAAAAATCGTTATAAGCATCAACGTAATTTTCTGGAGATTGGTATTCAAGAACAGGTTTTTTTGTAGAATTTACATATTCAACGAGTTCAGGATTTATTTTTTCACTTCCATATATCACGGCATCAGAGAAGTCGATGGCGTTTTTCATAATATTGACATAATCGGCATCTTTAAGATTCTTTACATCTTTAGGTGCGATTCCTGGCAGTTTCATTTTTTTATCATAGCCAGCACGGAATGTTTCAGAGAAATCTTCATCGTAGATTGAATAAACGATTTTTGTTTCGCTGAATAAAGGATTGTCTTTGAATGCTCTTTTGATATAGATTGGGATAAGTGACGACATCCAGCCGTGGCAGTGAATGATGTCAGGAGGCCAGTTAAGTTTGCGTATTGTTTCGATGACTCCGCGTGAGAAGAACACTGTGCGGTCGTCATTATCCTCAAAGAATACACCGTTTTTATCTGCTATTGTTGATTTACGTTTTGTAAAGAAATCGTCATTGTCGATAAAATATATTTGCATTCTGGCTTTCTGAATCGAAGCAACTTTAATGATAAGAGGATGGTCTGTATCGTTGATGATCAGGTTCATGCCTGAGAGGCGAATAACTTCATGCAATTGATTACGGCGTTCGTTGACATTGCCGAATCTTGGCATGAAGATTCTAATTTCCTTACCTTTCATTTGAATACCTTCAGGAAGGTTACGGCCGATGAGAGAAATCGGGTTTTCTTCCAAATAAGGTGTTATTTCCTGATGAACAAATAGTACCTTAGTCTTTTCCATATTTGACATTTTACAAGAATACAAAATTAAGCAAAAATTTTTGATTTATGGAAGAAAAATTTGAGATTTTTGAAAAATAACAAAAAAAGCGAAAAACAATTGTCCTTCGCTTTTTGTACTCCCTCAGGGACTCGAACCCTGGACCCATTGATTAAGAGTCAATTGCTCTACCAACTGAGCTAAGGAAGCATTTTTCTCATTTCGGTTTGCAAAAGTACAACTTTTTTTTAATAAACAAATGTTTTTTTTGATTTTTTTTACACACGAAAAAAAACTTTAGCCTTTTGTCTTTAGTCTTTAGTCTTTTCTTATCTTTGCCACATTATGGAATTACAAGAGCATTTTGAAAATCAGAAGCATGAGTGGGAGTCAGCACTTCAAGTTAACGCTCCTACCGAACAGCCTATTCAGGTGAATCCTAAGGCTTTGGAACGCATTATGGCTAAACGTCAGAAATTAATGCCGTTAGAATATTATGTGGATGGAATACTTGATGGCGATATAGTTGTATTGAGTAAGGCGATTACCTTGGTTGAGAGCGCTTTGCCTGAACATCAGAAAATGGCTCAGGATATCATAACTGCATGTTTGCCATACTCTGGCAACGCTATCCGTCTCGGTATTACCGGCGTACCAGGCGCAGGAAAAAGTACTTTTATTGAGGCTCTTGGCATGGAATTGAGCCGCAACGGACATAAATTGGCAGTTCTCGCCATCGACCCGAGCAGCCAACGCTCTAAAGGTAGTATCCTCGGCGATAAAACTCGTATGGAGGAATTGTCACAACAGCGTAATGTCTATATCCGTCCTTCTGCTTCTGCTGGAACTTTAGGCGGCGTGGCTCGTAAAACTCGTGAGGCTATAATACTCTGTGAAGCTGCCGGATTCGACACTATATTCGTTGAGACTGTAGGCGTCGGACAATCAGAAATAGCTGTGTATTCTATGGTCGATTTCTTTCTCCTCGTGCTGATAGGCGGCGCAGGCGATGAGCTGCAAGGTATAAAACGAGGCATCATGGAAATGGCTGACGGAATCATTGTAAATAAAGCTGATGGCGATAACGTTCAAAGGGCTAACCGTGCTATGGCTGAAGTTAGAAATGCTGTGCACCTCTTCCCTCTCGCTGAATCAGGACAGCCTGTCAACGTGATGACTTGCTCTGCATTGACTCATCATAATGTGCCAGAAGTATGGAATATGGTGACCGAACATGTGGAAAATATCCGCAAATCCGGTTATCTCCAAAAGAAAAGAGCTAAACAAGATGTACAGACAATGTACGACAGCATCGAACAGGCTTTAAGAAATGATTTCTACGAAAACTCGTTGATAAAAGATATGATAGCACTCACAGAATCTGATGTGAAAGAAAAAAGAACGAGTGCCTATATGGCAGCTAACAAACTCCTTGAGACTTATTTTAATATGCTGAAAAAATAAACAGAGTTTGTTTTTATTTATTAAAAAAAACCGTCTAACAAGCAAAAGTTAGACGGTTTTTTGTAATTACAAATAAGATTTATTCATATTCAAAATAATCTAAACCGGAATTACTATTTCTTGTGACGGGATATTTGCCGTCGTATGTATATGTGATAAATTCTGTATCTGAGCTTGATAATGTGTCAATATATTCTGTGTATTTTATTTCTGTTGCATTGTTTTTGCTGAACTCAATGCAGCTTGACTCTTCAGGGTATAATGACAAATAATTCTTGAATGGATTTATCTTGTCATCATATTTGAATTCCATTATTGTTCCTATTTCAATACCTTCTATTGTTTTAGCTATAGACATTTTTGACATCATATTGTGGCATTATAATATTGATAGGGTCTAAATGTCTTTCTTTAGATTCTTTCTTCCAAAATATATTAGAATTGATTTGGTTTTGTCTATTATACCTTTTGTAATTATCATATATGTAAAATATAATTTCGTAAGTAGTTGATGAAAGCAACAACGAACATAAACATTGTTATTATAAACAACATAATAATTGTAAATATCAAAGAACCCCATACTTGGGAATTATCTGTATCTCTCGTTGTTGAACCATCGCTCCATTTGGTAATGGTAGTAACAGTTTTTGCCGTGGCAAGTGTTCCGAAAATTCCTGCTATTATTCCAGACATGAACCAAGCTGAACGATTGTTTCCGTTTAAAACTCTTCTGTTGTTCATATAAACAGGAGTCATGCTTGCCATTATATATAGAACAATAGATACAGCCACGAAACCAAGCATTGAATATTCCTGTGCAATGAGAGAAAATACAACTCCTAAAATGGCTGATATGACTATATAAGGTGTACTTGCATTGTATGTCCGTTTTGTTGAAGTTATATAGTGTTCTCTTAATTCATTGTATTCTCTAATAACGTCAGAGTCGTCGGGCATTGCCGCTGCGATTTCTTCTAATAAGAGACGAGTTTTTTTTGCTTGGCTGTGTTTTGTTATGATACACATGTCTTTGCCACTTTCATCTACATACTGAGTCCAGCTGTTATAGATGACAGATATTTTATTTAATAATGTATCTGCCTCAATATAAGACATTGAGCGTAAGCCGGCAATAGATCTGGCTTGTCTTACCTCATTAATATTAAGCTTCTTAGGTGCTTTTTTGAATAATAATTCATAAATCATGTGAATTATTATTGAACCTATAAGCAAAAGTGATAGTGAGATTTCAAGGAGTTCGTCTATTGTGTAACCTTGTACTTTAAATCTGTTGTCAATTTTTGTATCAAGTGTTTGACTGAAGGGAATGCACTGGTCCTTGATGACGTTTCCCTTTACTTTGACAGTCACATTGATATAATCACTTGTCGCTTTTATTTTTTGAGTAAAGACGGCTTGTTTTGCAAAATAATGTTCATTGACTTTAAGGCTTTTGTTATACTTTACTATAGGTTCACCTTCAACTACATCTCCTATGAGTTCAATGTTATTGTTGTCGCTAAAATCGAAATGTAGAGGCAATGCACCTCCATTAGGATTGTCTTGTGCAAAGAGATACCAGCCATCTTTGATGTCAGCTTTTAGTATAATGTTAAATTCTTTTTTGTTTAATTTCTCTGTTTCGACAGTCCATTTGATAGCTTTTATATCATAATTTGTTGCGACGACAGGGCGCACGGTAAAGCCGTAATAACGACTTTCGTTTTCCATAGTATAAATTCTGCTGTTAAAATCCATGGCGCATGCACTGGTGGTATTATTTTCAATAGGAGTAGAACACCAATAGTGTCCGTGAGCGTCTTTTATTTGGTATAGAGATGCATCACTGCGGAAGCCTGCGGCGGGAAGGAAAATGTTGTTTCCGTTAGGGCCTGTAATCTTATAGCCTTTTTTGCCGCTTTGAGTGGTCCATTGCCATGTGCATCTTTTCTTTAATTCCTCAAATTCTTCTTTGGTTGGCAATCTCCAAGCGCTGCCACAGTTGACGGCAGCAGCGTCGTATAGAGGATTGGCTTTAATGTTGCCAAGTTGCTTGCCGCTTGTTGAACTATTGTTCTGCGAATATTTGGATTTCGTATTAATCTCTCCCCAAGAGAAATAACTGCCGTATTGTTCCGGAGAATCTGCTCCAACGTTGCACGATGCCCATTTTACGCTCAATCCTAAATCAACGGCACTGCCCTGCGCCAATATTTCAGATGTTATAAGCGTAAATAAAATTAGACCGAGGATTATTTTCTTCATAACAAATTATGTTTATGATGTTTTTATTTTAAGTGAGTTTGATATAAAATTATTCATTAAAAATGAATAATATAACGATATTTTTGTGTCTTTAAAGTGCTAACAACAAGAACAAAAGTTATGTTATACGTCAACAAAGTTATTGAAATTTTTTATATGGTAGACGACTTCTGTAATTTTTTTAATGAAACAATAAAAAACATTCAATTGAGAAATACATGGGAACAAGCCAAGTCGTCTCTCTGATGCCGAAATGATAACAATTTTCATAATGTTCCAATAAGAGGGTATAAATGTTTGAAGTATTTCTATATCAATTATATAAGCAGCATTGTTATAATCTTTTCCCAAAAACAGTATCCTATAATATGTTCGTTGAATTGTAAAAGAAGGTCGCGGCACCGATGCTTATTTTGTCAAGTAGGTGCTTTTGGGTAAATGCATGGGAGTCAACTTCATAGATTCAACTCCATTGAGAATGTGTCGCAACCAACGCATCCTTTGTCACAAGGTCTTCAAAGGAATAGCCATGAGAGGACACTGCTCTATGGGATGGTCCTTTTGATTCAAACTCCATCTGATTATCAACGAGAAAGGAAAAATACTAAATTTCAAGTTCATGCCAGGTAATGTTGATGACATGGTTCCGTTGAAATATGAAAACTTCATCAGGGTGTTTTACGGCAAGCTGGTGGCTGACAAAGGATACATATCTCAAGAATTGTTTAATAAATTATTCATCAATGGCATTCAATTGGTTGCAAAAATAAAGAACAATATCAAGAACAGTCTGATGAGCATGGCGGACAAGATTCTGTTGTGGAAATGAGTTTTGATAGAATCGATAAATAACGAACTAAAGAACATTGCGCAGATTGAGCATTCCAGACATTGTTCTTTCTCAAATTTCATTGTCAATACCATCGCAGCATTAGCGGTATATTGCTTCTTTACGAAGAAACTTTCTATATCTATGGAGCATTATCACGACAATCAATAGGTTTTGTTTTAGTTGTTTATGTCGAACTTACGTTAATTAAAATTTATTTTAGTTGCTTCAATCTTTTGTCTTATGATTCTGTACTTTTTTTCTTAGACATAAAAAAACTCCCGTGAATTTCTTCGCGGGAGTTTTTGTATTTAGTGGAGATTTTATCAATCTTCGTCTTTCTTGCTTTCTTCGTAAGCTTTCAAGAGTTTTGTTTGAACGTCAGTTGGAACTTGAGCGTATTCTGCGTATTCCATTGTGAATGTACCACGACCTGATGTCAATG
>JAGBVS010000212.1 GCA_017630195.1 Bacteroidales bacterium
CAGACAAAATTTCCTTGACTGCTCACCAACTTATTTAGTTCTGACAGAATAAGAGACTTATCCACATAAATCTCTGTATTCAAGCCCATTTGGAACGCATCCGCATTCGGATTCAGATATAAGCCCATAATTTCTGCTTTTTAAGTTTTTACAAATATAGACAAATTTAGCGCGTTTGTCAAGTTGATTGAAAGGCGGAACGCGCGCACCTACCCATAACTAACCGTACCGCGACTCTAGACTATACTGCGCCTCCTCTCACTTTGTTCTATTTATAATCGTCATAATCAAACATGAAAAAATGACGTTTTGGCTGTGGTGATACATATCTCCATAATTCATATGTTGCCTTGCTTCTTTCAATCATCACCGTTGTCATTTCGTTCAATATACTCATCGCCTTTTCATACAGCTCTTCAAATTTATTAAATGTGATATCTGGTTTTGAAAATTCAATCTTCACGCCAGACAACACTTCTTTAGTTTTTTTCATTGTTTCTTCCTCCTTTTCCACAGCTGAAATCACAGCCTTCGCCACTTCCAAATCATTGTTTTTTTCAAGAACTTTGGATGCAAAGGCTTTTGCTCTTTCTGACAATTTGAAATCCGTGTCTTTATTGATGCGCCTTAGTTTTTCGCGGAGCTTCATCGAATAGAAATCCGTCATGAATTGTTCATAAAAAGATACATCCTTGAGCCAGTACATGTTTCTTTTAAAGAAAAGCTCGTCCATTTCATCCGCTTCTTTTTCGATGTACATCTGTATTTCTGCCGCATTTTCTTTTATCCAGTTTGAATACTTCTCCAATCTTTCTTGCGAATAGTTGTCCTTGAATGAATATTTAGAATAGCCTGCCATATCTGTAATTACACCATCCAACCTGGAGGGTATTTTAACAATGTTATGACAGTGCTCCTCATAGTCTGTCTCTTCTGGCGTTTCACTAATGGCCTCAATGCCAAAATTTGAAAAATAATCATAAAATTCTGACAAAAAATAAACATTAGCAGGCAGTGAGTCCAAACCTAATTTTTCGACCATTTTTAGTTTCTTTTTTTGATCCTCTCTTTCTTTTTTCGCTTTTCTAAATTCTGACTCTGACTCAAAATAATAATCACGGTGACCATCTTCAAACCAAATATCATCAATATAAAAAGCATCATACGTACCATAATCAGATTCACTCACCTTTATATAATTAGTCTTATCGAGCAAGTGGCACAAAGCCCTTCTGTAAATCCTGTTACTTTCAGACCTATCTCTGAGCAAAAAGTGAATTCTTTTTTTATCTAATGAACTAAATATAAGGCTATTGATATCTCCAGAATTTTCAATTTTCATTCCTGTTATGATGCTATCATAAACACCAATATCAGAAAACAGATAAGCATCTTGCACCAAACGGATGTGACGCAACGAATCAAACAGTTCTGGATAATGAAACTCGACTGCTTGCTCTAAATAATATTTGCGAAAATAACCTTTTTCAATATAGCTTTTACGGTAGTAGTTATAAGCAGAATTCTCCAATCCCTTCATGACAGAATCGCAGTAAACTTCATAAAGTGCACTGTCTTTTTTTATCGCCATTCTCAGACTGTCCCGTTCTTTTTCTGTGTATTTCTTGATCTTGATAAAGCCATTTATCCGAGGTATCATCCTACTTCGATCATGCCTATCCTTTTTATCATCCCTACAGTGTATCTCTGTAAGAGCTTTTAGCCATCCAGCAGTGTCGGTCGTAAGAGATAAAATGTGACGTTTTATAGTGTCATTGTAATAAGCCGCCTCAAAATCTTCAAACCCACTAAGAGAGTCATGTGAATAATAAGCATCATACATAAAATGTAAACTATCAGAATGTCTCTCTAGATATTTTGCATACTCGCTTGCCGACAAACGCACTGCTAGACTTGCGTATGCACTGAAACTGGCTGACACCAGCAGAAATAAGATTAATATTTTCTTCATTGTTGCTATTTTTTTGTTTTATCTAATAAATTTTTAATTTCGTCATTAGAAGCTGTTTAAATTTAATTAAAAACTAATTTGAGAGACCTAAAAAAATCTCTTAAAAATCACACTTAAAATATTGATTATCAGTTTGATAAGTGGATAATTTTTCGTAACTTTAAGGGTGCAAAAAAAACAAAGAAATGAATCATTATCCATCAAACCTCACTGATAATCAGTGGCAAGTTATATAAAAAGTTTTAGGTGTGCAAGTGCGAAAGCGCAAATATTCTCTCAGAAGCATAGTAAACGCAATCATCGCCGTTGGAGGCTACAGAGGCAAGCGTTTGTCCGACACGCTAAAAGCCACTTTGGGGTGCGAGTTGGAGGTGGTGCTCCGTCCTGACGAGTGCCCCTCGAAATTCCAAGTGATGCCCAAACGGTGGATTGTAGAAAGGTCTTTCGCTTGGCAGGAAAACTTTAGAAGGTTGGCTATCGACTATGGGTTTCATGCGGAAACTGCGGTGGCCATGATTCAATTAGCTTTTTGTTTTTTGATGCTTAACAAAATATTTTAGATAAATTTAAACAGCTTCTTATTTGTACCCGGAGGTATCACAACTTAATGCTTTATCATGCTTAATAAAAATGCCACCCCCTAATATAGGAGGCGGCATTTTTCATCTACTTCACCGTCATCACTCAGAAATCAGGGTGAAGTGGCCGACGTATGTCTTGTCTATCTCGTCAATGTCAATTTCGTACCAGTAGTCGGTCGACGGCATGCGCTTGCCGTTGTACATTCCGTCCCAGCCGCCTTCCGAGGCCTTGAACTCCACAAGCTTCTTGCCGAAGCGGTCGAAGATGACTATAGTGGCCTCCGGATACGTCTCGGACAG
>JAGBVS010000213.1 GCA_017630195.1 Bacteroidales bacterium
CCACATCGCTATCCTGAAATTATGAGCACCTCGGACCCGGACCGGAATCAGGAAGGTCCATCCGCGAGATGTCTCGTTCATCTACCTTGTAAATGAATAAAGCAACGATCTACTGTTCTTCGATCAAGCAGCGAGAGCGTAGTTATTTTCGCCAATTAATTTTTTGCAGTCAAGATTTATGAGCGTCACTGCGAGGCTCAGCATGCTTACATGACCATTCTACAAGCTGTCAAAACCGGTCAACCCCATATTTCAATGAACTTTTTTTGAGAGTGCAAAGTTACACTTTTTCTTTCATATATAAAAGAACAATATTTAAGAAGTTTTGTTTTTGATGGTTGTTCCCTACGCCACCTCTCCTTCAGGATTTACAACATTATGTATGTTGTCGATGTATTTTGCAAGTGGTAGCATATATCCATCGAACACCGACAGTCTTTCATCGAATGGTGATTCATTGACAACGATATCTTTTGTTATGTCTCCATTCTCACAAACGTATGAAATTATCGTCATCAGGAACTCTTCCTGTTCTGAGTTCAGTCCTGAACCTGAAATGAATGTGGAGAAACGTTCAACAGCATTCTTCCTGTTCACTCCGATGATGGAACGAATGAACACTGCTACATTATTTTCTTTCGTGAATTTATCGTAGTCTTCTTTGCTTCCTAATTCTTTCCATAGGATTTTTTCCAACTCGTGGACATCTGCAATGGTTAATTGTTCCATTGAATATATCTTTTCCAATACAGGTAAGTTTCTGTGTTCTGCAAGAAAATCCAAGACTTTCTTCTTATATGATACTCTTGTCGTTATTCCCGCACTCGTACCATTGAACGACAATTCATCTTCAATATCAATGACAAACCATTTCTTTTTTTCTCCGATAAGGAATTTTGTCAAGTCTCTTAAATCTTCCCTGACTTTCTCCAACCAATTCAGATTGACATTAGTCCAACTTACATGATTCAAGACTTCCTTGATAGTTCCCATCTTCGCCTGTATCTGTGGGATTGTCGCTTTCTCTTCCAATTTACCTGCAACGAAAATGACATTATCTATCGCCTTACCTCCATCAGTTTCTCCATCTAACAACGACAGTTCTATCGTCAACATCAGTATATCAAATTTCTTTGCATTCTCATCTAATGTGTTCTTAGCAAGTAATGGTGCGATGTCTTTCTTCAATGTCACTGTATCCAATTCCGAGATATAAACCCACGATGAATCTTCCTTGAAATGACTTACCTCTTCCCATTTGGCACGAACTGAAATATGACTGTACGACAATACCGCAACCTGTTCTTTCAAGAGTTTCTTGATGTCATCGTGTAAGTTCTTTGAAAATTCATCTTCCTGATATTCCTGACGTTGAAGATGAAACGCAATATCAGAACGCAATCCGAAGAGTTTTTCTGTCAATGATGGCGTGTTGTTGGTTATCTCTTTACCGTTTGGATTTTTCTCAAAGTAATCGAAGTTACAGCACCAATCGAAGATATAGAACTCTTTTTTGTCTTCATCTTCACCGAAAACTCCCTGTGACAATCGTGTTCCTCTACCAATCATCTGCATAAACTTTATCTTCGACTTCACAGGTTTGAAGAACACCAAATTAAGAATATCAGGAACGTCAATTCCCGTGTCTAACATATCTACCGAAACCGCAATCTGTGGATTGGAATCTCTTTTTTCAAACCTGTCGATGTAATCCTGTGCGTATGGATTCTGATTGTCTATAAGTTCACAGAAACCTGTTCCTCCATATTCAGGATACAAAAGATTGAATCTGTCAACTATCAATTCTGCATGATGATGTCCGTAAGCGAATATGATTGTCTTTCCGAGTTTTTCACCGCTTTGAACCCTCAATCCGTTCTCCATCAAATCCTGCAAAACCTTGTCGATGGTATCAAGATTATGGATATATCTGAACATTTCATTGCTTTGGATATCTCTGAATTTTCCACCTTCCGTTGCACTTTTTATTCTCTCATACTCCCAAATCTCTTCCATCTGTTCCTTTTCCTCTTCTGTAAGATTGTCGTATTTGATACCTTCTTTCAAAATCATTGAACCACGCTTGAATCCTACATAATTGACAAGATAACCGTCAGAAACAGCGTCTTCCAATTCATAGGCATAATTCGGAACACCTTGTTCCATTTCAAAGATATCGTAGGTTGATTTGTCTATCTCGTTTCTTGGCGTTGCCGTCAATCCGATAAGCATTGAATCGAAGTAATTGAATATAGCACTATACTTTCCGAATATGGAACGGTGTGCTTCATCTATGATAATCAAATCGAATCTTCCTACTGAAAAAATCTTCTCATCAGTGTCGATAAGGTTAATCATTGTTTGATAAGTGGAAAATATAAGACGAGCGTTCAAATTCCATTTCTCTTTGTCGGTATCATTAAGAACACAAATCGTTTCGTTTGGAAGGAGTTTGTTAAAATTCTTTTTTGCCTGTGTAACCAAAGATGTTCTGTCAGCAAGGAACAACACATTCTTAACCCAATCGTTTCTTTTCAATACATCAACCAAAGAAATGGCAACTCTTGTCTTTCCCGTTCCCGTTGCCATCACAAGCAATCCTTTTCTGTGCTTTGTGTTATAATGTTCGCAAACCGCCTTGATTGCAGTCTTCTGATAATATCTGTCTGTTATATTGTCATTGACAGTGAAGTCGGTAATGTCTTTTCTTCCTCTCTTCTGAATCAATCGTTCCAAGTCACTTTCAGTATGGAAACTGTAAAGTCTTCTTGGAGGATAACCCAATCCGTCAATGATGAATGTCTGAAAACCGTTGGTGTAATATATCACAGGACGAACACCGTATTTCGCTTCCAAACAGTCGGCATACAGTTCTGCCTGATGTTTTCCCTTAATAGGAGAAGCGGAAGTTCTCTTCGCTTCAACCACTGCCAAAGGTTTACCATTGCTACCGAAGAGTACATAATCCGCATAACCGACTTCATGCGTATTTGGCATACCTTGTAATTCAACTTCAACACACGCTCTTGAAGGTTGAATCATACCTTCTGTTTCAAGAATCTTCCAACCTGCTTCCTTCAACATCAAATCGATATACAAGCGTCTTGTTTCCGCTTCTGACAAATCAACAGGAAGTACATCGACAGGAACGTCAGATTCAACGGCATTCTTATCAGCACATACCACAATCTTGTCTAATGATGTTACTTCTTCAACTTTTGGTGTTGCTACTATAATGGATTGAGGAACGCTTGGAATAAGTGACTTGTCAAATGGTTTGATTTCTTCTATGAATCCGAGTTTCTTTAATATGGTTGAAACTACGTTATACAGATTCAGGATACAGAAGAAAGATTCCTTCTTCCTTACTTCTGATGTATGTGCACCATTATTACCGATTTTCCTGATGTAATGAATAGACTTCATCACAGTCTCATCACCGATGAATGTCTTGAAAGTTTCGTCTTCTATAAGTTCAAACAATGACGTTCTTTCAGGAACTTCCACACCTTTCATCTGATACAAAGCATGAACGATGTATTCCAATGCACGTCTTGCATTGATGACGCTTATATCAGGATTACATTGCTGATGTTCCTCCGCTGACGAACACAAGCGATGTAACGCATTAAATTCCAAATCCTGTAAGTAGTCGAAGTTTCTCATAGCACATTAAGAATTAAAATAATACTCCATTCTGCCATTAAACAATGTTTCTGTCTCCTTAATTGATTGCTTTATTAGTTCCTTTTGTTTTTCTATTACCTCTATTTTCTCTGCAAATTGTTGTTGAAGTAAGAACGGTGGAATAATAATCATAGTTTTTTTTATTTCGCCCAAATGCAAATTAGGAACACCAATCCCTTTAATTGATTTATCAAATTGTAATTTAGTAATAGGATTATTTATTGCATAAACTAAATATTTAGGTATATAACCTACATTAGGGCGAAGTAATGCAAGACTTACATATATATCAAAAATCTCATCTGTTTCCACAAGAGAACAAATACCATAGGTTCCATTCTTACATAACAAAATATCATTTCTTTTAGGAGCAACTCTTTTATGAAGTTCCTCATGTAAATCAAATGGTATATACTTAATATTACTCCAATCGATAACCCCACTTACAACATCCTTTGCAGAAAGAAACTTTACTCCATTTTTTTCATCTACATATTGAGGAGTTTGATGTGTTCCATCTTTTATAACACTAAAGACATCTGACAAAGGTGCAATTTTTAAATTATTAAAATTATCATCAACGCTTCCAAACATCTCATAAAAAATAGACTGAGCGAGCGAATCCAATTCCTTCAACTGCTGTTTCTTCTTCTCTATAACTCCTGATATCAAATCCAATTCAGATACAATACGCTCTTGTTCAGGAAGTGGAGCAACAAGAATTGTTGATTCCCCATAGTCTTTAAAATAAATGTGCGGAATAGTTGCACCCGAAGAAAACGAAGACAAATCAAGACTTTTTAAAGCATAAGCAACATATTCAAGTAAATAACCATCTTTAGGCAAAATGTATTGTAATGTTCCAAGCAATGATGAATATGCAGGATATGTATTTATTCTTCCAACTCCTGCACCATCTTTTACTATTCCAATATAAGGAGTATCTCTATGAAAAAAATCTACATTCTGAACAAAACCACTTGCACCATATACAGGATAATCACCATCAATTTCAGCAATTTTATTCTGTGCTATATTGGAAGACGCTTTTTCACAAATATCCTTAACCTTCTTTATTTCCCAACCTGCTTTCATATCACATCAACTTTTGTCTAAGTTCATCAAATGCAATACAAATCTCAGATTCCAACTCTACTATTCTTCCCAAAATAACGTCACTGCTTTCGTACTCAATCTTTTCTCGTTCTATCTCTTTGTATTTGTTGATAGATAAGTCGTATCCTTTTTCTCTAATCTCTTCAACAGGAACGAAGAATGACTTGTCTTTTCTTGTTCTTCCTTCTTCTCCTTCAAGGTTATGGAATCTTTCAATGATATCAGGAATGTCATTTTCCGCTACAGGATTTCTCTTGTCATCAAGTGAGAATCCATCTGCCTTCATATCGTAAAACCAAACCTTGTCAGTACCACCTGCATTTGTCTTGGTAAACACGAGAATCGCTGTTGAAACTCCTGCGTATGGTTTGAAAACTCCTGATGGCATAGAGATAACCGCCTGTAACCTTTGGTTGTCAACCAACTCTTTTCTTATCGCCAAGTGTCCCGTACTTGTTCCGAACAAAACACCGTCAGGAACGATAGAAGCACATCTGCCACCGAGTTGAAGCATTCTTACAAAGAGTGCCATGAAAAGAAGTTCTGTCTTCTTTGTCTTGGTGATAGCAAGTAAAGACTTACTTACTGCTTCATAGTCGAGACTTCCTGCAAATGGAGGATTCGCCAAGCAAAGAGTATATTTATTTTCATCAGTATTATCAGTTGAAAGACTGTCTTTATATTCAACATCAGGATTGTCAACACCGTGAAGCATAAGATTCATTGCACCTATACGAAGCATTGTAGCGTCAGTATCGAAACCATGAAGCAATCCGTTTCTGTAGTGTTCCGCATTGCCTTTTTTAAGCAATTCATTCTTATAATGTTCTTGGATATATTTTGCAGATTCCACGATAAATCCTGCAGAACCCATTGCAGCGTCACAGATAGAATCCTGTAATGTAGGTTTCATCATTTCCACCATCATCCTGATGATATGTCTCGGGGTTCGGAACTGTCCGTTAGTACCACTTGCCGCCATCTTTCCAAGTATATATTCATATACGTCACCCATAGTGTCACGGTTGTTCATATCGAGAGAATCAATGCCTTCGACAATCTTAACCAATGTTCTTGGATTCTGAATCATGAAGGTTGCATTTGCCATGAATCTGCTATATGCTGATTCCTTGCCTGTATTGAGATTCTTGATAAAAGCAAAGACATCACGACTGATAAGTCTGTACATTTCCTCTGCTTCCTTATTCTTGAAAACACTCCATCTGAGACTATCGTAAGGAACATCTTTATCCGTATCAGGATTATGCCACATACCTGTCTTGAAGGTAGGTTCTTTAATTTCCACGCCCATGAGACTTGCATTTGCTTCTTTAGTCTTCTGTGCGTCATCAAGCATTTTCATGAAAAACAGATAAGTCATCTGTTCAAGAATCGTGATTGAATTAGTGATACCGCCCGTCCAAAAAGCGTCCCAAATCGTATCGATTCGGTTTTTGATTTCTCCTGTTATCATAGTTGTTGAGGTTTTAATTTAGGTTTCGGACAAATTACAACCTTTAAAATCAACTACAATAAATCCACGCCTCTGGTGATTCCCCAATTTGTCTTTGGCCTTTTTATCATTTGACTTCAGACATTAATAAAAAAAGTGCGAACTAATCTTATTCGCATTTCTGGGGCATCGCCAAACGCCTGAGTACACAAATAAGAAAGTCCGCACATGCGTGCGAAGCTTTACCTAATTGCAGCTGTACTCGTTCTTATTTTTTGGCGATTTTCAGAAATGTACTAGCAATAAGTAAACACTTACTTCAATATGTCTTTTTTAAACTTTTATCTCTTTTTTCTTCGTTTTTTTCTTTGCGACAAATGTAATGATTTTATCACAAAAAATGCAAATAAAAATTAACAAAATTTAATGAGCCGACATATTGCGCAGCAGTGCGGATTTATCTTTTCATCTTCAAAATATCATATCATACAAAACTACATCTTTTAACATCCTTTTGTCAAGTATTTAATATATGTTTTTTCTATTTTTAACATTTTTCGACACGTTTTTTAATAAAACTATGCATATTATGTTAATTCCTATTAGTATATCTTGCACATCACGCTTTTCTTTATTATATTTGCAAATAATTTAACTATTCATTTAATTTAAAATATCACTATGAAAAAATCATTTATCCTCACTATTTTGTGCTTATTCGCCATTTTATCGGCAAATGCTCAAGTCGATAACTTATACGTCTCGCCTACAGGTTGGGCTATGTGGGACGAATCAAGCGAGGCTTCTTCTTACCAGATTTACTTGAACGGAGAATTGGAAGCCGACAACATAACAGACTTGTTCTATCAACATGAGAACCTCGTCGATGACCAAGAATATACAACTAAAGTAGTTCCTGTCTATTCCAATGGCAATGGCGAAGCTGCCGAATATAGCTGGAAAAAACAAAACTGTGACTTGTACGCTGGCGCATATAACCTCACTGCCGGCATCGTCAACAACGTTGGTTTCGTAAGCTGGACCTTACCCGCTATATATAAAAACGAAAAGACATCGGAAGGCAATTGGCTTCATTACGACAACGGCACATACGCCGAACGTATCGGGCTTACATTCGACGGAACCTCCTTCGAACCTTTCAAATGGGCTATCATGTTGCCAGCATCCGATATGGCTCAATACGCAGGACAAAAAATGACTAAAGTGTCGTTCTACGACGCAGAGGCTTTCGACGGTGAAGTGGAAATCTACGAAGGCGGCTCTACAGAACCTGGCACCTTGTTATATAGCCAAGAGTTTTCCGGAAACGGCAGCAACGATTTCAAGGAAATTGCATTGAACGAAGCTGTAGAGATAAGCGGCAACAAAAACGTATGGTTGGTATTCTGCAACCTCAACGGCAACCAACCTGCAGCAGGTTGCGCTGACCAAAACAACCCTAACGGACGTTTCATCTACCACCAAGATTACGGCTGGTTAGACCTTATGTATGTCTCTTACCCTGCCTACACCTGGATGATACGCGCTTACGTTGAAGAACAAGAAGTGCCTGTCATTAACGAAGTAATAGGTGCAATCTTATACCGTAACGGCGAACTCATCTCTCCTCTCGTGACTGATGAACATTATATCGACATCCAAGCCAAAGCCGGCGACGAATATACTTTGAGAGTTGTATATGCCGGTCAAAAAGACATGTTACATTATTTCATGGCTTGCCCTCAGACTGCAAAAATCGACAATGTCGCTATTTCTGAAAACTCTGATAACGTCATCTGCATTTATCCAAACCCTACAAAGACATACTTAAACATCGAAGCAGAAAACATGACACATATCTCTATTGCCAACACATTAGGACAGATTGTTTTTGACAAAGAAGTTGGCAGCGATATGGAAACCATCGACATGACACTATATAACAGCGGTGTTTTCTTCGTTCGCATCACAACAGAAAACGGAGTCGTTGTGAAACGAGTTTCGTTGGAAAAATAAGACTACAAGACCACAAGTAGAGACGCGTCAACGTTACCTTAAATTAAACACACGTTGACACGTCTCTTTCTTTTTATCCACGAAATCGCACGAATCTTCACGAAATTGTTTTTTCTGTGAAAACCACATCACCCCAACAACTTGCAGTCATGTAGTCTTGTTGACTTGTAGTCTTCTTTTTTTTGGGCGTTCCGGCTCTGCCGTCGGGCTTTCCGCTATATCTTTTCTCGCCTCCGCTTCCGTCTCCGCCTCCAGCTTCCGTCTCAAAAAGGATGCCGCTCCAATCCCTAACGCTTTGGGCGAACTCTATAATTTAGGATTAATGCTATTTTTTCAATGTCAGCCCTTAGAGGCATAAAAGAAAAATATCTATCTTTGCAAAAATTCCCGAATTCCCGAATTCCCGAATTCCCGAATTCCCGAATTCCCGAATTCCGAATTCCAAATTCCAAATTCCAATAAGGCCTCGTAGTTCAACGGATAGAATAAAGGATTCCGGTTCCTTAGATCTGGGTTCGATTCCCAGCGAGGTTACAAAGTGGAGATTGGGGACGGGGACAAGGACAAGGACAAGGACGGGGACGGGGACGGGAACGGGGAACGGGGTTTGGAATGAGTATGAGTGGTGATTTTATTTTTTAATACGACTACTTACTTTTCTTACGATACCTATTAAAATCTTTATAATTCTTGAGCAATCATTCAACAAAGAGTCTGCTTGTTCTTTTGTTATATAATGACAATCTCTCAACAACATAAGCCAAAACTCCGTTTCGCTTGCTTCTTTCAAAGCGATATTCATCTTACTTAAATAATCAGCATCCGACTGCGGATATTTCGATTCAGAAATATTAGCACCTACACTTGTTCCTGACCTTAATATCTGATTGGAAATCACATATTCATCAGCATTATATTTAAGATACTTATATAATTCAACAATTCTTTTAGCAAAATCCAATGCTAAATCTTGAATCTTCATAATACGCTTCTCATCCTCAGAAGCATAAATAATTTCAAAATTAGATTCCATAATTTTTAATTTTTGGTTAATAATTTTAAACATTCCTATCCTCAACCACATTCCCGACTCCCGTTTCTATCCCTCGTCCTCGCCCCGTCCTCGCCCTCGTCCTCGACCTCGACCTCGCCCTCGTCCCCAAAAGAAAAAGGAGCTTAGGCTCCTTTTTCCTTTATAATGACATCAATCGCTCCCACTCCGAATTTCATTATCGACGCCATTCTGTTGCTGGTATTTTCGTAATTTTTGAGTTCTTCGATGATGGCGTTTTTCAGGACTCCGTTGCCTACGCCGTGGATAAATGTCACCTTGTCGTATTCATTGGTGATGGCGCTTTCCAACATCTTCTTGAAATAATTAATCTGGATTCTGAAAATATCGTTGCTCGACATACCTAATATATTATCGACAAGCTCTCCGATGTGAAGGTCAACGATGGCTTCACCCGGCGCTGTCTGATGACGGTCGATAGCAGCTTTTTCCTTGACGAGTTTCTGGTTTGAACTAACGGTTTTAGGTCCGCCTTCTTTCATCATTTTAGTAAAGTCTGTTTCAGTACCTTTCAGAGCGATGAGACTTGAGAGGTTTATCATCACTGCTTTTTCACCGAGCACTCCCGATTCCACATAGCTACCATCTTTGAAGAAACGGCTGCTTCTGAATGAGAAAGGAGCATGAAGCGGATGATAAACGAAGTCTGCTTCTTCTTGTGAAAGGATGACCTGGATATAACCTTCGCACCAATATTCAATATCTTCACGAGAAATCGATTCTATCACGACTTTGGAATGAGGAGCCACGCTGCCGTAATCGACGCTGATATATTTCTCATTTTCCTTGATATTGAAGCTATACAAAGCGTCGGCTGGAGTGTTGTTAACCAAGACGACATCAAGCAGACCTGTGAGCAGCCACTGCTGATCTTGAGGCACGAAAGCGAGGTAAAGACCTTCTTCTTCAGCATTACGTCCGAAACGACGCAAGGCACTCTTACGAGCTGCTTCCATCTCTTTTTCCTCTATAATCTGTTTTTGTTGTATCTCTTTCTGAACATTATCAACTACTTGCTGACGTCTGTCTGGCTGTGAACGGAAATCCAAAACGAGGTCGCTCATCAAAACCGGGATATCGAAGCCATCTTCAATAGTCACTTCCACCATTCTGGTGTCGATAATTTTCTTCACTGTTCCGCCGCCTGTGGCATTAAGGAAATTCACTTTATCACCAACTTGAAATTTTTCCATTTTTATATAAAATTTTATTTTACATCACAATAACAATTCAAACAAAATTCTAATTATAGCATTCAGATGTAAATATTCACACTACATACCATTATTAATATACTTATAAATAATCGTCGCCACATACTTTGCCAAATTTACAGGTACCGCATTACCAATCATTTGTTCCATTTCCGTCTTATTCCCAAAAAACTTAAAGTCTTTTGGGAAAGTCTGAATATAACTACGTTCAATTGTCGTCAAAGGACGAACTCCTTCTTTTGATTTAACTGGATCATTAGCATGAATCTGATATCCATCTGGCATAGGTCTGTTAACACCTCGAATAGTCGGACTAGGTTCATCAACACTAAATATACCTCGTCTGACATAACTTCTAGGATGTCTATAATAAAAATCGACCCCAAGACTATTACCCAAATAATCGCGAATTGTCATTGGTTCTGTTGACATTTCTTTCTTAAAATACGATTCAAGAAAATCATCTTTTTCATTAAGTTTTCCTACAAGAAAAAAGCGTTTTCTTTTTTGAGGAACTCCACAATAACATGCATCTAGAATATACTGAGACAAGCCATATCCACATTGCTTGAATATTTGTTTTGCCTCTACAAGTTTATGCGTCTTTGTTATTCTAGACACGTTTTCCATAACAAACCATTCCGGTTTTACCATGCTAATAATTTCAGCAAAATTAATTGTCAAATCTCCACGTCCATTATCTTCATTTCTTTTTCCTGCTGACGAAAAGTCCTGACAAGGTGGACCTCCAATAATCATATCTGGATTATATGCTGAAATTTCATCTGATGCATTTTGGCAATCACTCAAATCCATTTTTTTTGCAAAATGATGAAAATTCGCCTTATATACATTTAGAGCGGAATCCCAATTGTCATATGCAGCAACTATTTCAAAACCACCTTTTTGAAATCCCAAACTCAAGCCTCCACAACCACAGAACAAATCAACTACTTTCATAATTCCATATCAAATAAGTCAGGTGTATTTACTATCATTGCATCAAAACGACGTTCTGGGCTAAGAAAATTTTGTCCGCCTCCAAGTATAATATTCTTTATCTCATTCTTATGAATACGCGGATGTTCCAACTCTGGACTTTTAAGATAGTCATATGAACGCATACCTGGAACAGAAAAAGCCTTGTCATTAGCAGTACCATATGATTGATTCTTAATTATTGTAACATAATCAAATTGATCATATGTAACATAATCGAACAACATCTTATAAATCCATATTATTGTTCTTTGGAAACGATTGATATCTTTCGCTGTAAACACTGTGTCTACACACATTTTAATAACAGCAATATTTGACCAAACAAAAACATCCAAACAATCATCGGTAAGTCTTAGATTTCTGCCATTAGTTTTCCATATTGGTTGTATAATAAATGGAATCTGGTGATTTGTCATATCAGACATTACTCTAACAACAGCTTCACGAATAGATTCATAATGAGGTGCCACTTCATCAATCATTTCCCAGTGCGTAATATTAGGGACTCCAGATAATAATTTACGCAACCTTTGTTTTGCTTTTTCTGTCGAATAATGACAACATATACTACATGCAACAAAACATATTGTAGGAGGACGCACTACTATCTCACAACTATAATGATCTTCCTCTAAATCTTTTGTTGTATTGTCTGGCAATGCTGTTAATTTAACCTCAAAACCTCGTAATGCATCATTTGTACTACGATTACTTAACACAAGATCTATACGCTCACTTTTACCTGTATAGTATTTATTGAATGGAAAATAATTTGATTCAAATCCATAATACAAATCATCAGACAACGGATTGATACCAAACAAAACGTCTCCATCAATATACTTATGAACTATATTTTGTTTTTTGTCCAAACATATATATACAGGTGCTATATTCTTTGAATACATATACGCAACTAAAGACGCTGGGAAAGAACTGTTGAATTGATTTTTACCCCATGTTTTCTCTTTGGTATAGTCTCTATTTGAATGTTTCTGTCCAAATAATCCTGGTTCTTGAATTCTCTCTTTCATAAAATTTTTTATTGCAAAGATAAATAATTATTCAAAAAAAAGACGGAGTGTAGCTTAATAATTTATTATATTTTTGCACTTAGATTTAATTTTTCATCAAATGGAACGACGTTTCAACAGTTATAACTCTTATTTCATTAAAAATTTCGGTGGCAGAGTACAGAAAATCAGCATCGATGCAGGTTTCAGCTGCCCTAACCGCGATGGTAAGATAAGCACAGGCGGATGCTCTTTCTGCCGCAACGACGCTTTCAATCCTTCTTATTGCCGTCCAGAAAAAAGCATACGCCAACAGATTGAAGAAGGCATAGAGTTTCATCAAAGACGTTATCGCCGCGCAAAACAATATCTCGCTTATTTTCAGCCTTACAGCAACACATATAAAAATGTAGATGAACTTGAAAAAATATACACTCAGGCTCTCGAAGTTGAAGGTATCATCGGCATCGTCGTCGGAACTCGTCCCGATTGCATTGACGAAGAGAAAATGTCTTTGTTAAAAGAAATTAACAAAACGCATTACGTCATGGTTGAATACGGCGTAGAATCAGTTTATGACGAGACTTTGAAACGTATCAACAGAGGCCACGATTTCGAGACTGCTAAAAAAGCTATTTGTCTCACCAACGAGTACGGTCTTCCTTGCGGAGGTCATTTCATCTTCGGACTTCCCGGTGAATCACGAGAGATGATGTTAAAGGCTGCCGATATTATTTCCGAGCTGCCTCTCACGACAGTAAAATTCCATCAGCTCCAGATTTTCAAAGACACCATAATGGCAGAAGAATATCTCAGCAATCCTGAGGCTTTCCATCTTTTCACTTTAGAAGATTATATAGAATTTGTCATCGACTTCACCGAGAGACTGAATCCTGATTTAGTTATTGAACGTTTTGCCGGTGAAGTGCCGCCACGCTATCTCATCTCAAAACCATGGATGAACCTACGCTACGACGAAGTACTAAACCTCATCGAGAAAAGAATGGAAGAACGTGACACCTTCCAAGGGAAATTCATAATTCATAATGCATAATTCACAATCGTCATGTATATAAAATCCAACGACTTATTCAAAGAGACTCATCCAGAAAGGATTTACGATAATATTTCAAGACCTATAATAATTGCAGATCATCTTTTGACTCCCGACAATATGGGTTCGCTCATCAGATTGGCCGACAATATAGGAGCATCGGAGATGTGTTTCTTAGGCATCGCTCCCACTCACAGCCTCTCCAAAGTGAAAAAAGCAGCTGCAAGTAGCAAGGATAATATCAAATGGTATTACACCGAAGAAGACGATTTGCGTAAGATTGCTGGCAACAAAATGATTGTAGCCATAGAGACATCCGATAATGCCGAATGCATTTACGACTGTGAATTGCCGAGCGATGTCGCTTTCATCGTTGGCAACGAGAGCCGCGGCATAAGAGAAGAGATTTTAGAGCAATGCGACAAAGTTGTATATATTCCCGTTCCTGGACCTACACGATCATTAAACGTCAGCCATGCCGCAGCAGTAGCGCTTTTTGAATGGCAGAGACAAGTTTTGGGAAGACTACAAGACAATAAGACTACAAGACTACAAGTATGATTTAAGTTTTATACAAAACAAAAAAAGGGCAGCTTAAAAAACTGCCCTTTCTTGTAGCCTTTAGACTTTAGCCTTTTGTCTTTAGTCTTTAGACTTTAGCCTTTTGTCTTTAGTCTTTAGTCTTTAGACTTTAGCCTTTTGCCTTTAGCCTTTTGCCATTACTTAGCAACAACAATGCGTTGTAATGCGCTTTGACCAGCATTGTCAACGATGTTGAAGAAATAAACGCCATTTTCGTATGCGCTCATATCAACTGTGTTGTTAACGTTTTTAACAACGTTTACTAATTGACCAACTGAGTTGTAAACTGCGATGTAGCTGATGTTTTCACCTTCTACTGTAACAGCGCCTGTTGTTGGGTTAGGATAAACATTGTATGTTTCAACTACGTTTTCAGCGATGTTTTCGCCACCAACTTTAAGTGTGAGAGGGATGTTAACGATTGGTTGTTCTGGGTCGTTTGTGATGAATTTAACAGCTGCTTCGTATGTTTCATTTGGTGTGAGACCGATTGTGCTGAGGTTAACTTTAACTTCATCAGAACCGCCGATTGCCAAAGAACCGCTTGTTTTGTCTAATGTAGCATAGCCACCTACTACAGGAGCGCCTTGGCAAAGCATGAAGAGGCACCAGTTACCATAGTTTTGACCGCCACCGTTTTCTGTGATTGAGAGGAATGCTGTTTTACCATTACGATATAAGTCGCCATAACCTACTACAGCTTGGTTTGAACCGTCTAAGCTCATTGTTGTACCACCGACAGCTGCTGTCATTTCAACACCAACATATACATCATAACCTGTCAAAGCAACTGGTTCGTCGAATTCAACCAATGTATATTGATTCCAAACGATTTGGTCGCGTGTTATAGTTTTTTCAGCTAAAACTTCACCTGGTTTACCGTTTGTGCCAGGGCCATAGATACGGAAGATAATGTCAGTACCTGGTTCTAAGTCAGCTGTTTGGTTACCGCTTTGGTCTTGCCATTCGAAGAAAGCATAAGCAGCACCTGTGATGTAAGTACCCATAACTGAGTTACCGTAAGCTGTAGCTGGGAATAAAGAAGCAACTTCGAAGTTAACTGGTTGTTCTGAAGTCCATGTCAAACCTGCAGGGCTTGAAACAGGATCGATAGCGTAAGAAATAACTTGTTCTTCGTTGCCGCCTTGACCTACACCGTAGTCAACCCATGCTGAGTATTCACCGATTGAAGTACCGTTGTTTTCAATGTTGATTGTAACAGATGCCATATCGTCAGCTGGAACTTCTTCTTCGATAGCTTCTGGATTGAATGTCAATTCAGCTGCTGTTTCGCCACCGATTCTTGTACATTTGAAGTTATCCAAATAATATTCTGATGTAGCTGCGTTTAATGGAGGGAAGAAATTCATAGCGTCGAGTTTACGGCTTGCAGGGTTACCTTGTGAGTCTAAGCTCCATTGCCATTCGAGAACTAATTCTTCTTCTTCACCTGGTAATGTGTAGAAATATTGAGCTAAGTCAGCGTCTGTGTCAACGTGGAGACGGAAGTGCATCCAGTCGTCATAGATACAAACGATTGTTGCTTTTTCACCACCTGCTTCAACAGCACCAGCACCTGGAGATTGAGCTGATGCGCTTGACATGTGGAGGTGTGATTCCAATGCCCATGTTGATGACATACCGTCAAATTCGTGAAGGATGTTGAAGTAACCATTCTTTCCTGAAGGAATTAAGATGTCGAATTCGAGGTCATAAACACCTGATGATGTACCACCGAGTTTAAGAACTTGGTCGTTGCCGTATGTCAAATAACCGCATTTGCTGCCGTCATATTCAGCGACTACGCCATCTTCTGAACCACCTGGAACTTGTCCCCATGTTGTCCACCAATCGTTACCAGCAGCTGCACCTTCTACAGCAATCTTATTGCCAACGGTGTAAGCTTCAAAATTGTCTTCGATCAAGACTACAGCGTCTTGAGCGCGGAGGTTGCCAACGAGTAAAAACATTGCAACCAACATAAGTAAAGATACTTTTTTCATGATTTAAATTTTAAATAAACATTAATTATAAATAGTCTAATTTAAGTTCGCAAATTTAATATTTTTATACGAGATAAAACATAAAAATAAAAATAAAAAAGGGCAGCTAAAAAAACTGCCCTTTCTTGTTGACTCATAGTCTTTAGACTTTAGCCTTTAGTCTTTTGCCATTACTTAGCAACAACAACGCGTTGTAATGCGCTTTGACCTGCATTGTCAACGATGTTGAAGAAATAAACGCCGTTTTCGTATGAGCTCATATCAACAGTGTTGTTAACGTTTTTAACAACGTTTACTAATTGACCAACTGAGTTGTAAACTGCGATGTAGTTGATGTTGTCACCTTCTACTGTTACAGCGCCTGTTGTTGGGTTAGGATAAACATTGTATGTTTCAACTACGTTTTCAGCGATGTTTTCGCCACCAACTTTGAGTGTAATAGGAACATTTACTATTGGTTGAGCTGGGGCGTTTGTAACGAATTTAACAGCTGCTTCGTATGTTTGATTTGGTGTAAGACCGATTGTGCTGAGAGTAACTTTAACTTCGTCTGATGCGCCGATTGCTAAAGAACCGTTTGTTTTGTTCAATGTTGCATAACCGCCAACAACTGGAGTACCTTGGCAAAGCATGAAGAGGCACCAGTTACCGTAGTTTGTACCAGCGTTTTCTGTGATTGAAAGGAATGCACCATTATTTGTACGATATAAGTCACCGTAACCTTGAACAGCTTGACCTGAACCGTCTAAGTTCATAGCTGTACCGCTAACTGCAGCTGTCATTTCTAAAGCTACGTAAACATCGAAACCTGTTAAAGCAACTGGTTCGTCGAATTCAACCATTGTGTAATCATTATAAACAACTTGACTTTGTGAGATAACTTTTTCAGCTAAAACTTCACCTGGGTTGCCGTTGTTACCTTGACCGTAGATACGGAAGATGAGGTCTGTACCTGGTTCTAAGATTGAAGTCAAGTTACCGTTAGCGTCTTGCCATTCGAAGAAAGCGTAAGCAGCGTGTGTGATGTATGTACCCATAACTGAGTTACCGTAAGCTGTAGCTGGGAATAAAGAAGCAACTTCGAATTTAACTGGTTCTTCTGCAGTCCATGATAAACCTGAAGGGCTTGAGATTGGATCGATAGCGTAAGAAATAACTTGTTCGTTACCGCTGCCGCCTTGACCTACACCGTAGTCAACCCATGCTGAGTAGTCACCGATTGATGTACCTTCGTTTTCAATGCTGATTGTGATAGTTTTTGAATCGTCAGCTGGAACTTCTTCGTCGATAGCTTCTGGATTGAAAACTAATTCTGGAGCTGTTTCACCACCGATTCTTGTGCATTTGAAGTTATCAAGATAGTAAGCTGATTCTGCCATTGGAGGGAAGAAGTTCATAGCATCGAGAACGCGGTCAACAACTGCATCACCGAAGCTGTCCAAGCTCCATTGCCATTCACAAACTAAAATTTCTTCACCACCTTCAACTGTGTAGTAGTATTGAGCTTTGTCAGCGTCTGTGTCAACGTGGAGGCGGAAGTGCATCCATTGATCGAAAACGCATGCTACGTCAGCTGTACCGTTGCTACCAGCGTGAACTGTACCGTGACCTGGGTTGTAGTAGTCGCTGTTACCACCGTCGCTTGTGATGTGTAAGTAAGCTTGCATAGCCCATTTTGAGTTAGCACCAGCGAATTTGTGGAGAATGTTGAAGTAACCTGATTTTCCTTCTGGAACTAAGATGTCAAATTCGAGGTCATAAACACCTGATTGTGAACCAGCGAGTCTGAGAACTTGGTCGTTACCTGATTCTAAGTAAGCACATTTGTTACCTTCATATTCAGCGATAACACCGTCTTCTGCGCCACCAGGATTGTTTGACCATGTTGTCCACCAGTCATTACCTGCTGCATTTGATTCTGAAGCAATTTTGTTACCTACAGTGTAAGCTGAGAAGTCATCTTCTAACAAAATAACTTCTTCTTGAGCTCTTACGTTGCCCATGAATAAGAACATGGCAACTAACATAAGTAAAGAATACTTTTTCATAATGTTAAATTTTAAAATTTTAATTAATAAATAGTCTAATTTAATTTCGCAAATATAATCGTTTTTAAGCAAAAATCTAACGTTTTTTACAAAAAAAATTTACGTATCAAAATATGATTTATTTTTGCAAAAATATCATACAATAATATTGATTTATAACAAATGAACATTGACTTTAAAAAAAATATAAATGACTAAATATCAACACATATTTTTCGATTTAGACAACACTCTCTGGGATTTTGACAAAAGTTCCATCCTTGCTTTTGATAAAATATATGAAATATTTAACCTAATTAATTACGGCATACCTAACGCAAAGGATTTTCACAAGACATATTTCGACCACAACAACCGACTTTGGGAACAATATCGTCAAGGAAAAATAGACAAAGAATTTCTCAAAACAGAACGCTTCCGTCTGCCATTAAACGACTATGGTATCGTTAATGAGAAATTGGCCATCGATTTAGGCGAAAGTTATACCGACCTCGCTGCCCGTTTGGTGGCATTAGTTCCAAACACTATGGAAACTCTCACTTATCTCAAAGAAAAAAATTACAAAATACACCTCATCACTAACGGATTCCTTGAAGTTCAATCAATCAAGATGAAAGCATCAGGTTTAGACATGATGATTGACTATTCTTTTGTTTCTGAAGTCGTTGGATTTAAGAAACCCGATCATAGGATTTTTCATCATGCTATAAATGAAGTCGGAGGTTCAATTGAAAACAGCGTGATGATTGGCGATGATTTGTCTGTCGATATTATTCCGGCTAAAGAAATCGGAATGACACATATTTATTTCAACAGAAAAAAAATATCCCATAACGAAAAACTCGATTATGAGATATATGATTTGATTGAAATATGTGACATTATCTAAATCACTTGTATCTTTCAACCTTATTGTCTTATTGTCTTATTGCCTTATTGTCTTAAATAAGCCAAAACGCTAATTTTACCTTTAACTTTATCGCCTATCTTGACATTGATTTCTGAATCTACTGGAAGGAAGAAATCGACTCTTGAACCGAAGCGTATCAGGCCGAACTCCTCGCCTACTTTTGCTGCTGCGCCTTTATCGACATGGCAAATAATACGTCTTGCCATAACGCCGGCTATTTGACGGAACAGCACTTCTCTTCCATGCTCATCCTTCACAACTAACGTATTACGCTCGTTAAGTTCCGATGACTTTGGATTGATAGCAAACAACTTCTTTCCCGGATGATATTTATAATAACTCACTACACCATTCATTGGAAACCAATTGACGTGAACGTTGTAAGCCGACATAAATATTGAAATCTGTATTCTTTTATCGTGGAAATATTCTTTTTCTTCAACTTCTTCAATAACTACGACTTCACCGTCAGCAGCAGAAACGACAGCATCTTTTTCTATTGTTGTCTTTCTATTTGTTGGGACTCTGAAAAAAGTAAAACTCCAGAACACCAATACGGAACACAATACTGCCATCAATATTTGCAAACATTTAACAGGTACAAAAAGAAAGAAAGCTGCTACTATTATCGCTGCTATCAATATAACTGTCGAAATGACTCCGTATCCTTTTTTATGAATATACATAATCAATTAATTATTGTTAAGTAAATAAAGATGAAAGGTATTGCCATGAATGTCGCATCGAATCTATCCAATATTCCGCCATGACCTGGGATAAGATTGCCGGAATCTTTAACACCCGCATGTCTCTTCATCATCGATTCTGTCAAATCGCCGAGTGTTCCAAAAACGACAATGCCAAGAGCGAGGAAAACCACTTGCATGTCATTTATGTAATTATCAAAGAAATAGACGTTAAGGACGAATCGGTTGAGAAGATATGCAAACAACATTGTAAAAACGGCACCGCCTATACTACCTTCTATTGTTTTTTTAGGGGAAATTCTTTCAAAGAGCTTATGTCTTCCAATTGAAACACCAGTGAGATATGCGAAAATATCATTGATCCATATCAAGAGGATGGAAAATATCAAAAGCAACCATCCTTTGTCTGTTCCAATAAAATACTCATTATAGAACATCATCATGATTCCGCACGGAAATGCCACAAAAATCATTGAAAGCCATGTAGCTCCAACTAATTTCACATAATCATGTTTTTTTGAGAACAAGGCTATCAGCAATGGGATATTAAAGAAAATTGGAGCGATAAAAATCGCACCTTCCATCGTATCAGGACTTTCAGCAAATGTTGCAAGGAAAACGAAAAGAAATATTGACAACGACTGTACTATGTTTTTTATAGCAGCACCATCTTGTTTAGAATACAAATTAGCGATTTCTGTCGAACCCAACATCACTACAGCCGCCAACATAATGGCAGTGTACATTCCGCCTAAAAATATACCTCCGATAACTACTATTGCAAATAGAAAACCAAAGATTGTTCTCTTCCAGAATTCACCCATTTTTACTTAACGATTTATCAATAATTTAGATTGTGCAAATTTAATATTTTTATCTGAAATATCACAGCTTTTTTTCTTAAAAATTTATCACAAATCCCAATCCGTAATTTGTCGCTATAGCTTGTATATCAACGGATGAAATATTACCTATTTTATTATTGAATTTCACCACGCCTCTACCGATAAAATATCCCAAAGCAGCACCTACGATAACATCGGAAGTCCAATGTTCTTCACTTACAACACGTCCGGCAGAACATAATGCCGCCATGGAATATGAGACGATTCCCACCCAGGTCTTTTCCGGATAAAATCCTGCTACCGTTGTAGCAACCGCAAAAGAGCGCATCGCATGACCTGACGGAAACGACGTACTTTCAAAAGTAGCAAAAGGACCTTGCCAATTCTGGATGTCGGATGTTGGATGTTGGATATTGGAATCTGAGGGTCGGGTGCGGCATGTGAGGACTTTCAATCCAGCAGAGGCTACTTCTGCATAAACGAAACTTTGCAGCACAGCCAACGACATATTCCTCAAACGACAATCTTTATTTATCGCGCCGATGGCATAAGTACCGGCTATACAAGGCAGTATAAACAATTCTTCTCCAAAGACATTTGTGTATTTCGTAATGGCACCGACATTGCTATCGTAGAAATTTTTATTCATCATGCTATAAATTTCATCATCATAGACAAATGCCAAGGTAGTTGCGGCAGCCACTCCCCCAAACGCAGCCCAGTCCTTCCAGTCGTAATGCAGAGGCTGAGAGAGAATCGTTAATCCTGAATCCCAATATGATTTAATATATTTCTTGCTCAGCAATGTTTCACAATCTTGGCTGTTGGCTGTTGGCTGTTGGCCGTTGGCTGTTAGCTGACAACTGATAGCTAATAATAATATGACAAATACTCTTTTCAACTCCTAATTTCTAATTTAAAAGACGCTTCAATGTGTGTCAATTTATGGAAACATTGAAACGTCTCTACATTAATTTCGCTTGTTCCCAAAGTTCATTCATTTCATCGAGGCTCATGTCAACAAGCGACTTGCCCATTTCTCTCGCTTTATCTTCAACGTAAGAAAAACGCTTTTTGAATTTCTTGTTGGCCACTTCGAGAGCATCACCCGGATTGACTTTTATGAAACGAGAATAATTTATCAAAGCGAACATCAAGTCACCAAACTCCTCAGTAACCCTCTCCTTACTCCATTTTCCGTCTCCGTTTCCGCTTCCGTCTCCGCATCCAATCTCCGCCTTCAACTCTCTAATTTCTTCCTCTACTTTTTCCCACACTTGTTCTTTATTCTCCCAGTCGAAGCCGACGCCGGCTGCTTTCTCCTGCATTCTGTATGCTTTCAGGAGTTCAGGCATTCCATCGGGCACACCGCCGAGAACACTCTTGTTATGCTCCTTGGTAAGTTTTATCTTCTCCCAATTGTCAGCGACTTCTTCAGCTGTTTTCACCGATGTGTCGCCAAAGACATGAGGATGGCGAACTATCAACTTGTCGCATATACCATTAATAACATCATCAATAGTGAATAATTTTCTATCTTCCGCTATCCTCGAATAAAACACAATATGCATGATAATGTCGCCAAGCTCTTTTCTAACATCCTGATAATCTTCATCAACTATAGCCTGACTCAATTCAAAGACTTCTTCAATGGTCAGATGACGCAAACTCTCTATAGTCTGCTTTCTATCCCACGGACATTCCACTCTGAGTCTGTCCATTATATCCAATAATCTTTGGAAAGCTTCTGTTGAACTTTGGCTTTTAGCTGTTGGCTTTGGGTTATTTGTATCCATATTTTTATTCATTATTTTTTTTGCAAAAATAAGAAAATAAGTCAACGGTCAATAGTCAACAATCAACGGTATTTTTTTATTAAAATATTCGTTAATAATTTCATAATTATTTCCTAATTTTGCAGTATGAAAAGGAACTATTTATTATCAATCATTTTATGCTTCAGTTTTATATTTGGCTTTATCCACACTGAAGCTTTTGCCACAGGCAATAACGAAGGTGAAAAATCGCCTTTTATGGAATCATTTATGAAGAACATGGAAGTCGATTTCAGACTCAATTATGGTTTTTACATGCACCATCATTATGAGATGGAAGGCTACAGAGCTCACTTCCCTATGTTCGAGCTGTCGTTACAAAAACAGACTTACGGCACATCTTATTGGCAAACTTGTTTCAACTATCCATCAGTGGGTGTGACCGCCTTCTATTCTAATATGGGAAACATCGACGTCTTAGGAAAAGCATTCGCCATTTATCCTTACATCTACTTCCCTTTCATCAAAGGCAATACAAACTTTGGTATCCGTTTTGGTTTAGGCATCGGCTATCTCACAGAAAGCTACGACCACATCGAGAATCCATATAATATATGTATAGGTTCACCTATAAACGCCGCAGCAAGTATCACATTCGACATCACACATCGTTTTTCCGATCATTTCAAGATGTCTCTTTTCGGCGGTCTGCAACACTTCTCCAACGGCTGCACTTCAGAACCTAACAAGGGAACCAACGTCCTGAAAGGCGGTATCAGCGCAGCTTACATGATCAACGACCCTGTTGAATACATTAAAGCAGAACAACTTAACGAAAAGAGAACCATCGAATACCTCAAAGAATTTAAACCAGAACTTTATTTAGGCTTGTCATACGGCTCAAAGAGAATCGACTATTTACAAGAAGATTACACTACCGTATTAGACCTCGAAGCTTACATCATGGAACAAGTGGCTCGTATATTTAAATTAGGTATCGGTTTCGACTTAGTTTATGACAACAACGACATACTTCGTAACATTAAAAATGGCGAGACATGGACAACAGCTCAGATTTTGAACCCTGGTGTTCATGTTGCAGGCGAGTTGCTCATGGGCAGAACATCGTTCATGTTTGTCGTTGGCGAACACCTCGGCGAATATATGCACACAGAAAAAAGCTATCAGAGATTAGGACTCAAGATAGAATTCACCGAACATATATACGGCAAAGTCACTCTTATGGTACATCAATGGCACATCGCCGACTTCCTCGGTTGGGGTGTAGGTTTCAAACTATAATTCAAGATATTATGAGAAAGAGCAAAAGAATTATGAGAAAAGAAAGAAGAATTGCTAGAAGAAACGATAGAAAAAACAATAGCAAATTCAACAAAATGTTTAATGCCATCCGTAAGCTATCTGAAATCAACCGTACATTATACATTATATTAATTGCGTTGTTCGTTTCTTCATGTGAACCAGCTCCTTGGACTAACGGTGAACCTGTAACAGAGACTCGTTACTTTGACGAAAACGTAACGGCAATTCATGTATATCACGACATCAACGTGACATTGGTTGAATCTGATGAATTCAAAATTGAAGTCACAACAGGTGAAAACCTCATGGAAAAAATCACCAGCACCGTCGAAAACGGCATATTGTATTTAAAGAACGAAAACATACGCTACTGGGTCAGAAGTTATGACTATCCTTTAGAGATAAAAATTTATCACAACAGCATTAATTGTATTAATTATGAGTCATGGGGTGATTTGAAATCTGAAGGCCACATATTCCAAGACACCACCGAACGTTTTGATTTAAATGTTTTACACGGATCTGGTCACATCGACATCAGCCTTAATTGTAAAGCTTTGATTGTAAGAACACATGACGGCACTGCAAAAGTTACATTAGCAGGTTCTTCTGATTATACCGACATTTATCATAATGCCAGAAACAACATATACGCAAAAGACCTTGTTTCCAAAGATGCAATAGTTAACGTATATTATGAAGGTTCTGTATATGTCAATTCCACAAACAAATTAGAGGCACTGGTAGATGACTTCGGCAGCATTTATTATAATAAGGAAGTAAAAGAACTAAACGCTACCATCACAGAAACGCCTGTCCCTAATTCAAGAGGCGTTATTGAACCGTATAATTAATTTTATGCAAAGTATTTGTTTTTATAAAAAAGTAATGTACATTTGCGACACAATTATTAACTAATCAAAACCGATGTGCTTAATGGGATATAACCAAGCATTCTAACATGAAAAAGACATCATTATTAAAATCATTTATCGTTATGATTCTGATTTTAATCGGTTCTGCACCTGTTATGGCGCAATTATCTGAAGGTGAACCTTATTCAAGAACCATCCGAACCGGCAACCGTCCTGGCGCAGGCGACTGGGGACTTTTCATCGGGCCAAGTTTTTCTGAAATAGGACAAATGTTCGACTATGAAACCACTTGGAGAGGACTTCCTCTTGTTAATGTAAAATATTACACCAACGACAACTTTGAATTAAGATGCGGCATTCAAGCAAGCAGCCTCACCTACAACATGAGCGGAAGCTATTACGAGTATGATTATTATGCAGATGAATATGTCTTGAAACAAAATTCTATAAGTCAAAAAGATTCAGAATATTTATTCCGTCTCACACCTGGAATCGCTCGTCACTTCTCTCCAACAAACGTATTGGATGTTTATGTAGGCGCTTCATTGCCATTCGGCGTTAACGGCGTAAAATACATCAACGAAATCAACGGACAAGGTCACGATTCATCAGAAAGAAATTCTTTTGAACTCGGCGTAGGCGCTTACATCGGCTTACAATGTTTCGTTGCTGATCTCCCTGTCGCAATAGGTTTTGAATATGGCTTGTCAGCAGTCAAATTCTTCGGACAAAAATATAAAAACACAATCACCGACGAAGAAGGCAAAGAACAAGTTTATTACACAACAGAACCTGACTACGGATGGGCAACACAATATTCTGAATTAAAACGTACAAAAGGCGAAGCAGGTGCCGACTTACGCTTCACAATCAGTTACTTCTTTAAATAATTAAAGCCATGAAACGATCATTATTAACACTGACAATGCTGGCACTGATAGCCTTGACATTCAGTTCATGTACTGGATTGCAACAAGTGTCGGACGTACAAACGGCTTCTTTCGCACCTACTTTCGTACGCGTTGATGCCAATATCAACGATTATGTACAGATTGGCGAAACAACAATAAGCATCGAGAAAAAGAAATATCTCGGTTTTATCAACAGCATATACAAAGTCAACGATGAATATTACAACTCAAGAGACGTTAAAATCGTAGAACTTGAAGGAAGAAGCAACATCAAACTTAAAGGAGACATCACAAAGGCTCTTTACAAAGCCGTTGAAGAATATCCTAACGCAGATTATTATGTTCCTGTGATGAAAACAACCGAAGTGGAACGTATGTTCTTGGGAAAATTCACCAAAGAATCTGTGAAAATTAAAGCATATATGCTCAAAAGTTCTGAAAAATAATAAATTACAATAATGGTTGGAGGTGATAAGCCTCCAACTTTTTTATTTTACAAACATGAGAAAACTTATATATATATTAATATTTGGCCTTATCCTTTCGTCTTGCGGAGGCGATGATGAGTCGGATGTGATTATCAATGTCAAAACATTGAATTATAAAGAATATTATAATGCCGGTGAGAAAATCATTTTTAACATTGAGTCTTTTGCCAACGAAGGCTTCGTATCGTCGATCAACATTTCGACTCTCACTTCCAACGGTTTTACGCAGTTATTGGATACAACAATCAACGCCGACAGAACAAATTTTATATTTGAATATCAAGTACCTCAATTTAATAATGATATAGAAAACGTAAAATTCTATTTCAGAGCATACTGCTCAACAGGCAACGACTCTGAATTGGCGATGACACATCATATTTGGGGCACCACTCCACTTCAGGCATCAGAACACAGCATGTTCGCATTCTACAAAAATGAAAAAAACGCATTCAACATCGCATATAATGAGATAATCGATTTTGAAACAGCCGACAGCACTTATATAGACATTTACGATTTTTCAACGGATTCCACCCAGATTTTCAAGAAAGAATGGCACAGCATGACAGGCATACAATTCGCTCGTTTTAACGATTTTGATTTTGAAAACGCTAATCACATTTCTGTCAAAAACGCCTATATCAGCGCCAACAAATCCACTAAACTCACCAACATAAGCAATGACGACATTGTTTTGATTGGATTGGAAAACGAAGCGCTTGGTGTTATTAAAGTTGTCAATGTCTTTGATGAAAGCGACAATATGCAAGACAGATATTATTTTGTCTTTAAACCCGTGATTTAAAAACAGTCAATTTCAAATCCATTATCAGCATCCATTTTCCATTATCAAAAAAAGACGCCACATTTTGAAGTGACGTCTTTACTTGTTGTCTTGTAGTCTTGTAGTCTTTATCAATAAGCTCTTGCGAAAATCACGCGGCGTTTTGAAGGCTGACCTGAGTAGATACATTTTCCATCTTCGAAGTCGTCGTCCAAAGGAATGCAGCGGATAGTAGCTTTTGTTTCTTCCTTGATTTTTTGTTCTGTCTCTGGAGTGCCATCCCAGTGAGCATAGACGAACATGCTGTTTTCGATTTGAGTCTTGAAGTCTTCCCAAGTGTCAACTTTAACAGTTCTTGATTGACGGAAGTCGAGAGCTTTTTGGAAGATATTATTTTGAATTTCTTCGAGAAGATTTGTGATATAATCTTCGATATTGTCGATTGTTGTATTGCTCTTTTCGAGAGTGTCGCGGCGAGCGATTTCAACTGAGTTGTTTTCAACGTCGCGAGGACCAGCAGCGATACGTACAGGCACGCCTTTGAGTTCCCATTCAGCGAATTTGAAACCTGGCTTTTGAGTGTCGCGGTCGTCAAATTTCACGCGCATTCTTCTAGCTTCGAGACGTTTCTTCAAGTCATCGCAGTAGTTAAGAACAGCTTCTTTTTGTTCGTCTGTCTTGTAGATAGGAACGATAACCACTTCAATAGGAGCGATTCTTGGAGGAAGTACAAGGCCATTGTCATCAGAGTGAGCCATGATGAGAGCTCCGATAAGACGAGTTGATACGCCCCATGAAGTAGCCCATACATATTCCAATTTATTTTCTTTATTCAGATATTTA
>JAGBVS010000033.1 GCA_017630195.1 Bacteroidales bacterium
GATCTTGTCCACGAATTCCATCTCGCGTGAGTTAGCATAGACGATGTGAGTGTGAGAGTCGCAGAATGTTGGCATAACGATGCCACCTTTAGCATCGACGACCTTTATTTCTTTCTGAAGATATTGCTGATATTCTGGAGAATCCATCTTGCCATAATCGGCTATCTTCTTACCTCTTATATATAAGAACGCATTTTCAATGCGGTTGACTTCCGACATAGCAGCGCCGGCTTTCATAAGACTGCCGTCTTCCACGATGCCGACTAATTCCTTTATATTAATGATTAACATAATAACGAGATTTTAATTTTGACAAAGATAAGAAAAGACTTTGAACTTTGAACTCTGAACTTTGAACTTTTTTAGTTAGGAGTTAGGAGTTAGGAATTAGAAGTTAGTAGTTATTTTTTTTAAAACTAAGGCTTTGCCTTCGACAGGCGTATCTTATTAAATGTTAATAATTTTTATATATTTTCTTCTTGACATAGGCTGGTTTTTACATTACTTTTGCAACAGTGAAACCTTAAAAAATAATATTATGGCACGTCCTATAAGAGAAACCCCTATATTATATGGGGAAGCAGCTAAGAGATTTGAGGAAAGAATGAAAATCAAACGCCATGAAGACCCTAAAGAAAGGGAGCTGCGATTGAAAATTTATAACGCACTAATTAAAACCATAAAAATGTAATTGTGCAGTTATGAACAATTACTTCAATTACAACGATTATCGAATCAGAAAGTTATCGTTAGATGAAACAGTAAAGTCGTTCAACTGTGGTGACGCAGACTTGAACGACTTTATTATCAACGACGCTAATAATTACAGAAAATCATTACTTGCTGTAACATACGTTTTTGAACATAATACTACTGGTAACATTATTGCTTATTTCAGTTTAGCAAATGACCGTGTTTCTCTATCAGACTTCAAAGACAAAACCGAGTTCAATCGTTTTCGCAAATCACGTTTTGTCAATGAAAAACGTATCAAAAGTTATCCTGCGGTTAAAATTTGTCGCTTAGGAGTTTCTGAGAAAATGAAAGGATTTGGTATTGGGAGTATTTTGTTAGCATTCATAAAAAGTTTCTTTCTTATTGATAACAAAACAGGATGCAGATTTATAACTGTCGATGCTTATTCGGATGCTATTTCTTTTTATGAAAGAAATAATTTTCAACACCTCCGTAATGACGATGAACCTCATAATATGGTTACACATTTATTGTACTACGATTTGAACGACATAGCATAATATGGAAGCAGTAGTATTTTTACATCATCCTCGTATCACACGTATTTTCCGTTTCCAACATCCGACTCCGTCTCCGCAAAACCTCTCGCAAAGACGCAGAGCAACGCAGAGAATTATAATGTGGTTGACATTTCAGTTGAAACATCCACTCCATCCAAGAAGATTAAACATTAAACTATCGAACTACAGCTTATTATAGCCACCACAAAGATAATAATAACTATAATCTTTTCAAGTCTTTTTTAATGTTTACTGAATCTTTTTTATATGTTTTGAAACCTATAAATAAAATTGAACTACGCCTAAAACTACGCCTAAAACTATGCCTATTGGTAAGCCTATGATCATCGCTTTCGTTGTATTATGATTAAGAATCTTTCTAATAATTTCTTGATTATTTGTCTCTGTATCATAACAAATCCCATTCTTATCTATATAGAAATGTATGTAATCGTCATCCTTTTCATAAATAAGAATTGTACCTCCTGCATCATCAAATTGTTTTTCATCAGGAGCACTAAGTGTAGCAACAATTTCTTTGTCATGTACACCGATAAAAGCCTGACAACCTTCTTTCATATATGCGGAATGTAGTGGCGTTGCACATGATATAAACAAACACGATATGAGTATAAAAATCACTAACTTTGAAAATATCTTTTTCATAACATTTTAATTTATGGCGGGTTCTATTTATTAACTTTTTTCTCTTTAATTATGAGCCGAACCGCATTATTCCCATGACTGAAGATTTATATTGAATCAATTTATTAAATAAATCTCTGTAGATGAATGTGCAATTCATATCTTGCAGAGACTTTCATTTAATGAATCTGTTTTTTCCTAATATTTGTATGTTATTTCTCATATTGTTTCCTTTCATTTTTATGTTTTGCAAAGTTTATAATTTAATTTCAAAAATACAATAGTTTTTCAATATTTTTTTACAATAAATCAGGGGAGGTAACTTATTGATCATCTACTATTTAATTTATAATCAAATCAGAATAATATCTCTTTATCTGAACCAATCTGCACGTATTATAAACTTTTTTTAGATAGAAGTTGTAGGGAGGTTTCAATGATTCCTAAAAAAAAACGAACAAACATTGAAGCGTCTTATTTAACGTGAGTTAACTCACGTTATTTATTTTTGCAGGAAACATTGACGCATCTCTACATAAAAAAAACCGGCTTACGCCGGTAATTATTTTTTTACTATACGCCCGCACGGCTCTTAAATGCCCGACGGAAATAAATCAAATGAATCAAATAATTTGAATTCGCTTCGCTTTTATTCTACTACTGGACGCACTGATAGACCGGAGCAGCGGCCGTGGTTGAGCATATAATGATCGCCACTACCGAAAATGAGGTAGTATGCGAGTAAATCGAAGTAGTAGCCGCCAGGAGTAGAACTCCAATAGTAGCCGCTGCTTCCAGCATTGCAGAGCGAGGACCCGTTACGGAAGCCCGCAGCAGGGAGAAATATGCTGTTACCATTAGGACCTTCTACATTATAGCCGTTAACGCCATTCTGTGTTGTCCACGTCCATGTGCAGTTATTTGACAATTCTTTCAATTCATCGTATGTCGGCATTCTCCAGTCTCCGCCCCAATTGGCTGTGGATGCATCATGAGATGAGGTAAGATTACCTTCACTATCTATATAGCCTTGTGCTTGTAACTCCGAGTAACTAAGTTCGTATGTTAGGCAGTTATCTTCATCGTATGTTTCTTTTACACTTGTCTCTCCCCATGCAAAATAATCTCCGTAATCTTCTGCCTTACTTGCACCCACATTGCATGTTGCCCATTTAACGCTTAAGCCTAAGTCAACATATTCATAGCCGTTTTCAAATGTTCGTTCCAACGTCGTAAAGCTCTTCTCTTCTCCATAGCTCGTTCCTTTCTCATTGGTAGCGTATGCTCTAACGTAATAGGTGGTGTTATCTGAGAGATTAGTGAGATTAGATGTATATGAACCAGTGCCGCTGCCGTCGGTTGTCTTGTTATCGTTTATCGTCGGATTTGGCGAAGTACTCCAACAGACACCACGGGCTGTTACTGTAGAATTACCATCAGATGTTACATTACCTCCGCAAGTAGCCGTCGTGGCTTTTATATTCGTTACTGTATTTGTCGTAACAGTCGGCAATACTATCTCAACGGTAGTAAAACTCTTCTCTTCTCCATAACTCGTTCCTTTTTCGTTGGTAGCGTAGGCTCTGACATAGTATGTAGTGTTATCTGAGAGATTAGAGAGATTCGAGGAATATAAACCTATACCACTACCGTCGGTTGTCTTGTTATCGTTTATCGTCGGGTTTGGCGAAGTACTCCAACAGACACCACGGGATATAATAATTCCGTTTCCTTCTGATGTCACATTACCGCCGCATGTAGCTGTAGATGTTCCAATATTCGTCACTTCTTTTGTTGTTACTATTGGCAAAGTTATTTCTACTGTCGAAAAACTCTTCTCTTCACCATAAACAATCCCATAATTTGTATTAGCATAGGCTCTCACATAATAAGTCACATTATCTTGCAATGAAGTGAGATTATATGAAAAATCTGATGTACCGGTTCCGCTCATACCGCCATTATTATAATGGTTGCCTTCTATAGTAGGGTTTTGTTTCGTATCCCAGCAGAAGCCCATTTCACTTACTTTATTAATTGCATCATTATTTGTCACGCTGCCATTGAGAGTTGCAGAAATAGTATTCACGCTGCTAACTTCTTTGGTAATAACAACAGGTTTACTTATAGTATTTATATTTTGTTTTTCTCCTTTTACCTTCTCATATTCATTATAATATTCATAGCAATAATAATAGTCTTTTCCTGCTTTCAGTCCTTCTACCTCAACACTAAACTTCTTTCCCTCAACATTACATTCGTGAGTCTCAGCTCCACTCATGTCTTCTTTTTCTGAAAGATATAAACTCACTGCTTCCAACTCCACAGGGTAATCGTATTCCACATTTATCTTAATGTAATCCCAGCCTTTCTCTATTTTCTCTTCCTCAATCTCTACTTTGCTGGCTTCTATTTCGTCAAACTTCTTGCAGCCGGCTAAGATGAGTGTTATTATGCTTAATATCAATAATGTCTTTTTCATGGTTTTTATTTTTAATGTCAACAGACAACAGTCAACGGACAACAGACTTTGTCCAAATCAATTGTCAGTTTTCAGTTTGATTTATATTTTCAATTGAAATAATCCAATTACCTCCCTTGCTTGGACCACTCCAATAAACACTTATATAATTGTTTATTTTCTTTATTTCTCTGGATACTGTCGATTCAGAAACACTTATAATCTGTGCTATTTCTTGCTTCGTAAGTCGAGGTTCAGATTGGATAGCATTTATTATTCTTCGTTGTCTATCAGACAATTTTTTCAAATATGTTTTTTGAGGTTCATTTTGAGGTTCATTTTGAGGTTCATCATCACCTTTGTATGAGTTTCTTTTGAAAATAATATGAATAAAACCTCCTCTATCTTCATATATAGGTTCTGGCACGTTATGTTGCTTACACACATCCATAATACGAGACACGCCCGATCCCCATTTTTCCAAATATGTCGATAAATAAAGCACATTGGCAATTAATGGATTTTTAGGATATGAGTCATGCGGTTGCTTTATAGTTTCTGCTGTAAGATTTTCTGGGAAACTACCAGGATTTTCTATTTCCACTCTATCATCAAATATTGCTATTCCAACAGATGGTCCGAGAGAATCATACGAACGATGACACAATGCATTTATAAGAGCTTCTCTTAACGCAACGTATGGAATCTCCAATTCTTCTTCTCTTTTAACTCCCACAATCTTACCACTTAAATTAAGATGTTTGAAAAAGAATGCCATACCTGCATCAAAAAGCCTAAAAAAGTTTCCTGTAACTAATTGGTTGTCTCCAAACTCATTTTTACCATTGCCTTTAAAACGAGCCATACGAAGTTGTAATTGCGTGTAAATTCCTGCTTCTTTAGCAAATAAAGCAACCGCAGCATTATTAGGCCTACCTTGATTTAACAATTGAAGTTTTCTCAATATCTGTTCTATGCTGTCATTCATGGCACTATTACTTAAACGACCTCCGTTCACCCCACTTCTGACAACCCCAGTAATAAGTTCATCATCTAAATCTTCAATACCAACACTATCTGACTGAAGTCTTTCCCAAGCAAATAAATGAGGTTTGCTTTCACGAATTCTTGCCTCAAACATTTCTCTCGGCATTATCTTGGTGGTACTCTCCACCCTATAATACGGACGATTGTCGTATGTGTATGGCGAAGTACCTCTTGGCCATGCATTCAAATGAATAGCAATGATTTGATAATCCGATTTTTCTGGAATATCAATATATTCTACTCTTAAATCTATAGATGGTTCTATTTTAGTTATTTCATGAGCTATCTCACGTCGGGTATTTTCAGTAACCTGCTGACCTACAATTTTAAGAGAAGTCGGAGCTACACCAAATATCAACCAACCGCCATCACTATTAAGAAAAGCACAAGCACTTCTCATAGCATCCTTCAACTCACCAGTACTTTTTTTCAGTTCCAATGTACGGGTCTCATCACCTGATATTATTTCACCTATATCTTCAATTGTCATAGCCATAAAAAACTGATTATTTATATTGTTATCACCTTCAATTCCAATTAAATCCTATTCCTAATTTAAATTCCATCATTTGAAAGTTTGTCGTAACAGCATCTATACCTATTGTGAGGTTTCTTAAATTCAGCTGCAAGCCTGCTGTAAAATCTACTCCTTTATATGTGTTAGGCGTATATTCCACATAATCGCCAGATGCAGTCTCGCAACATCTTATTATCATTCCATAGCCTGCACCGGCTTTAAAATATACCGGTCCGCCAATCTTTGCAATAACACCTCCTGTTACCGAGATACGTGTATCTTTAGCATTGCCTGTCAAAATAACTTCTTCGTATGGTTTGTCAATAGTATTAAATCCAATGAAATCAAAATTGCTCATCGCACTAACAAACCATCCTACTTTCTTAACCGAGCCAAAACTAAATCCGAAAGAAGTCTGTGGCGCAATGGAATATGCCGCATTCAAAGTAATGAAGTTAACACCTCTGCTAAGATATTTTTCCAACGGTTCTTTCTTAGGAATGAAATAATAATTGCTCAACTTATCCTTACCAATATCAACAGTTCCTGTTTCATACAACTTTCCTCTTCTTACTTCAAGCTCGTGTTTGCCTAATGGCATGTCAACATCCATCGGTGTTTCTCCAATTTTCTTTCCGTCAACATAAATGTCATCGCCATTTTTGTCGGAGGTAATCTTCACCATCTTACCAAAAGCCAAGACAAACTCGTCTCTAACTGTTGTAGTTTTCACTTCAACGGTTTTAACAGCAGTTTGCGAACCTCTCTCTGCTTTAAGATTATGAGAACCATACGAGAGATTGGTGGTGAGTGGAGTTGTTCCAACATAACTGCCATCAACGTAAATCTTGTCGCCTGTTTTGTCGGTTTTTATCGTCACATCTTTTCCTGTAGGAAGCTGTTCTTTCATTGTCAGGGTCTGGTTTTCTTCTATCGTTATTTTTTTAGTAACGGAAGCGCAGCCTTCTTTTTCAAGTTTGAGAGTGTAGTCACCAATAAGCAAATCGGAGATAATTCTCGGTGTTGTTCCATAATGTTTTCCGTTGAGATAGATATTTGCTTTCACAGGCAGACTGCTAATATCGAGGAAACCTGTTATTGGTGTTGGGGCTTCAATCTTAAGGTTTTCGTCTTTTCCAAGAACGAGGTTCAGGTTTTTGGATACAGTTCTGTGCTTGTCTTTCTTCACTTCCAAGAAATGTGCGCCGTCGGCAATACGTCCGCTCCACTTTCCTTTTCCTTTATATTGTCCGTCAATGTAGATATCCGAAGCAGCGTCGGTTTCAATATTAAGATTAACAAAGTTTGCACTCATCTCCAAGACGGCATTGGTCGTATTTTCATCAGTTATGGTAAAGGTTTGTTCTGTTGTCTTATACATATCTTTCACCACGCGCACCTTATATGTGCCGCTCGCCATCTTATCAGACTGATATGGAGTCGTTCCCACTTTTTTATTGTCGATAAATACCACAGCTCCGCTTTCTGGTTTTGAAGTGACATTGATAAATCCGTAAGCCGGACGCATTTGTTTCTCTATAGTGACAGGTTCGCCTTTGGTTATCATCACGCTGCCGCTTTCTGTGTGATACATATCGCACTCTATTTTCCAGGTATGCGTCGTGCCAATAGCGAGAGACTTAAAACCGTCGCTCACATATTCATCGTCGATATATATAGAAGCATTAGGTTGGTCTGCAATGATGGTAAGATAGTTATTTTGTTGTGTTACAGCAGATGACATGCCTGAAGAAACATACTGCAGCACCATTTCATATTTACAATACTCGCATAATTTTTCCGGAAGATAATATTTACAAGTTCCGTAGTCAGGATGTTTTATATCGATGAAAGTAGCGGCTTCGGCTGAGATATAAATCCACATCTGTCCGGTCTTTGGCATTTTCAGAATCTGCGTCTCTCTGTTGCCGGTAAACACAAGACGCATCCTTTCCTGTTCAGGAATATTCTCCGTCGAGATTTTTATCAAAGCCATCGGACTTTCATTGTCGTCTGTATATGTTACCTTATCTTCTATAACTCCACCCGGAAGATACTTGAAAGAACCTTCTTTTACTTGTAGTTGTGAAAAAGCGTTTAACGAAATGAATACAAATAATACAAGTAAAATCTTCTTCATATATTATTCTAAATCTTTTAAGTTAACGAGTTTATTAATATCAACTTTGTCAGGCTGCCAAGCTCTCACATGAATCACAGGGCGGAGTTTATCTCTGAGGTCAACCATAAGGAAGAGATAGCCGACGTCGCCGTATGTTGTTGAATGATATTCTTGTAGCAATCGTACGCCGAAGATGTCTTCGCCATTTATTTTTGTTTCATCATCAGAATACATCTGACGTTTAAAATCTGTCTCTGTGAATCTTATATTGATATATTCCTGGGCTTTGAACACTTTAGACAATCTTTCAAAATAAGTGTTTTTATTCATCCTTAGCAATTCCACTTCATTTTCAGAGAGATTAAATTTCTTTACGTCTTTCAGTTCATCATTATTTCTTTTAAGGACATGACCAACGATAAAGAGAGCGTCGTCGGAGAAAATGCTTTCAAGATAATCGTAACGTTTCAGAGCATAGGCTGTCTGATAATCTTCCAAGAAACTCACGAGTGCAAGTCTGCAATCATTTTCCCATCTGTTTTTGGTTGCAATGTCATTTTCAGCCACGGAAGAAAGTCGGAAGGCCAAAGAAGTTATGAGTTTTGTTTTATTATCAAAACGGAAGACCACTTCTCTGATGAAAGAGGCGTAGTTTTTATATTCAAACTTCATGTCAATATCACGGCATATTGTTGTATTTCCGTATGTTATAAATTCATACTGCTGATTACCGACGACCGTAATATTAGCATCACCGACCAAAGTATCGAGCATAGCATAGGATTCTGCTGTAAAATATTTCTTTACGGAAAGATAATTTTTCTCACGGAAAGCTTTTTCCAACTCCAACATGACTTTAAGGTAGAATTTGTCGCTGTCATTCAACGTGCTCAAATCCGAGGTTTGTGGTTTATTATCACCTTTAAAATATTGAATATAAGGAGTTATGTTTATTTCTCTTTTTGTATTTTCCTTTAAAGTTATTTTATCCATAACTTTGACAATATTATGTATTTCAGGGTGAGCTATTATTTCATGAGAGAAATCATATTCTATTTTAATATCGAAATCCCTCATTTCCTTGTTTCTCAGCTGCACCTCAGCCTTGCCGTTGTTAACCATTGTCCTAATGTAGTCGTCGCCGTTATAATATCTGAATTGGAGGCCTGTGACGTCGTTATCGTCAGCCCTGACATTCAAAATCACGGATATTCCTTCATCATTAAATTCGCCAGGATTATTTTTCGACACTGCGAAGGTAAAAGAATCCAACACTTCTGCCACTCGTCCTTTTAAATATTCATAAGCGAGCACCGGTTCATTATCCAATTCTATCTTCACTGTTTTACCTTGAGGATGAGCTACGCACAACAACATACCCCAATAATAAGACCTGAGAGCATCAACCATCAAATGATCTTCTTCTTTTTGGTTTCCGTTATCGGCATAACGTTTTATTTCGTCGGTTCTCTCATCGCAAACCAATTTGAAGTCAGCTTTGCTGATGTATGCCAAACAAGAATACTCGTCATTTTTGGTATCTCTTACAACATTTATCAGTTTTCTTTTATAAGATATTTTATTTTCGAGAGTATGCAATATTTTTTCCTTATAAGCGTCGGGGTCAGACACTTGCAGTTCTATTGGAGAGAAGGTGATATTTTCGGCAATATTCTTCAGCATCAAATCCATCGCTGAATTCTTTGCTTTTTCGTAAGTATCATAAACCTGACTTTGTCCCCAATAATAATCATTACTTTTCTTAATCTGCTCTTTGTCTTGCGCTTTGGCAGACACAAAAGCAAATATCAAAATCAATGTCAAGATTTTTCTCATCACAATTCAATTCTCTTATTTATTATATCCCAATTCTCTTAATTTTTGGAAAGCGTAATCATCGCCTTGTATTGCGGCTTTTGTGTACCATTCTACAGCTTTATCAATATTTCTTTCGATTCCCTGTCCAGTCTGATAGCAGTATGCCAACAAGCATTGAGCCTTGGCGCTGCCTTGTTCGGCTGCTTTACGGAAACAATCTACGGCAGCTGTATAATTTTGGGCTACGCCCTGTCCCAACTGATAGCTATTTCCGAGGATACAAAGAGCGTCAATATTACCTTGTTCGGCTGTTTTCTTAAACCAATCTACGGCAATATTATAATTTTGTTCTACGCCAATACCATAGTAATAACAAGAGCCGAGTCTATACTGAGCGTCAGAATTTCCTTGTTTAGCAGATCTTGTAAACCATTCCACTGCCAATCCGTAATCTCTTTCAACACCTATTCCGTAGTAATAATATCTTGCAAGATTATATTGAGCGACATCATCGCCGCCCATTGCAGATTTTTTGTACCACTCAAAAGCTTTGAAGAGGTCCATTTCCATACCTATACCTCTTTCCATGCAAGTAGCGAGAGCAGTCTGAGCCTTGACATTGCCATTTTCCGCAGCTTTTGAATACCATTTCAAGGCTGTTTCAATATTTTCATCAACGCCTTGACCATTGAAATAACAATTTCCCAAGTCATATTGAGCGTTAGCATTGCCATGTAGTGCGGCCTTAGAGAACCAACTTGCAGCTTGTACAAAACAAGTGTCAACACCTTGTCCGTTATAATAGCATTTTCCGAGAATATATTGAGACTCGACATGATTCTGTTCTGCAGCTTTTCCATACCAGTTAACAGCTTCTTCGTAATTTCGCTCAACGCCCTCTCCGTTGAAATAGCAATTTGCCAAATTGAACTGGAAGACAGCATTGCCTTTTTGAGCTGCTTTTGTCAGCCATTCAACAGCCATAGCTTTATCAACATTATCATCCGATTTCAAATATATCGTAGCTAAAGTATTTTGCGCATCAGCATTATCAAGTTCAGCAGCTTTGTTAAACAATTCCATACCTTTATTAATATCCTGTTCTATGCCATAACCATGATAATAGCATAATCCGAGGCTATACAGAGCTCCGGCATGTCCGGTTTTAGCTGCTTTTTGATAATATTCCACTGCTAATTCATAGTTTTGGATAATGCCTTTTCCTTCATAATAAATATCGCCCAACGACTTTTGAGCTTCCACATTACCTTCATCAGCGAACTGGGTCAAAAGGCCTAAAGCCTTAACATAATCTCTTTCAACGCCTTCGCCGCGATAATACATAAGACCAAGTTTTCCCTGAGCCGAGATATTGCCTTGTGCAGCTGCTTTTGAATACCATTGTACAGCTTGTACATAATTCTTTTCGGTACCAATGCCTTCGTAATACAAATTACCTAATGAGTTTTGCGCATCTGAGTTACCGGACTCAGCCGACACCTCGAAACAATTTAAAGCCATCACATAATTTTGTTCCAAACCCAAAGCATTATAATAACAATGTCCTAACATATATAAAGCTTTGGCATTATTTTGTTCGGCAGACTTTTCGTAGTAAATGACAGCAGTATCGTAACTTAACTCGACACCATGTCCGTAGAAATAACAATTTCCGAGAGCATACTGTGCATCTGAGTTGCCTTGTTCGGCAGATTTCAAGTACATCTCAACTGATTTTTCATAGTCCTGTTCTGTTCCTTGTCCGTTATAGTAGCAGTTAGCAAGATTATATTGAGCATTTGCATTTCCCTGTTCAGCGGATTTCTCAAAATATTCCAATGCTTTATTATAATTTTGTTTTATTCCCAATCCGTTATAATAACACAATCCCAATTTATCCATTGTTTCGATGCAATCATTATCAGCTGCCTTTTGATAATACATCACAGCCATCTCATAATTTTGCTCAATGCCTCTGCCTTCGTAATAAATATCTCCCAATTCCTTTTGAGCTTTCACGCTTCCTTGCGCTGCTGAATTTGTCAACAGTTCTATTGTTTTAGCATCATCTTGCGACACTCCTTTTCCTACAGAGTACATATATGCGAGTCTTTCTTGAGCTATGCTGTTGTTATGTTCAGCAGCTTTTGAATACCATTCTATCGCCAAATCATGATTTTCCTCCACGCCATGACCATGATGATAACAATCGGCTATATATACACAAGCCTCAACATGTCCTAACTCAGCTGCTGCATTGAAATATTCGAGAGCCTTTTCATAGTCATTATCAACGCCATTACCATCGAAATAATTTTTACCAAGTACAAATTGTTCTTCGATATAATCAGATATTTTAACTAATGTGTCACAAGAAATAAAAGTCTGGCCTTCAGGAATAATTATCGTTTTCTTGAGTTCCATATAATTCTCTTTTTCAATTCTCACCTCATACTCGCTTGGCATTATATCTTTGATTTTCAATGGAGTTTTTCCTTTCAATTCATCATCGATATAAACATTAGCTTTTTTAGGAAATGATTGAATAGTGAGATTTGACTGTAAATCTTTAGATTTCTCCACTTCCTCTTCGGCTATTTCTCCGACTATTTCCTGCAATGTGTCAGAAATCATAAACGCCTCATCCTCAGCTATTGATATAGTTAAATATATATCTTCAAAGCCTTTCTTTTCTATTCTCACATCATATTCATCAGGCGTTAAATTCTTTATTTTCAACGGACTTGTTCCTTTCAAATCATCATTAAGATAAACGTCAGCTTTTTTAGGAACCGTCTCTACATAAAGAGAGCTCTTAGATTTTTTAGTTTTTTTCTCTTTTATTTCCTCTGTGGCGACATCTTCAGTGTTTTCTACTGCTGCAATTTCAGGTTCTTCAACAATGATTTCATTTAAGGTCTCATTAAGCACAAGCTTTTCGCCTTCTGATATGGATATAGTTTTAACGATCTCCTCGTAACCATTCTTTTCTATTCTAATCTCATATTCGCTCGGCATTATATCTTTGATTTTCAGTGGCGTCGTTCCTTCCAATTCTTCATCGATATAAACTTCTGCTTTTTTAGGAGTTGTTTCCACATAAAGAGAGCTCTTAGATTTTTTAGTTTTTTTCTCTTTTATTTCCTCTGTGGCGACATCTTCTGTGTTTTCCACAGCGGCGGTTTCAGGTTCTATTTCGACTATTTCATTCAAGATTTCATCGAAGACAAAATCCTCGCCTTCATCAATTGAAATAGTTTCTCTTATTTCCTCGTAGCCTTTTTTTTCTATTCTTATTTCGTACTTATCAGGAACTATATTTTTGATTTTCAGCGGAGTTGTTCCTCTTAATTCATCGTCAATATAAACTTTTGCTTTTTTAGGAACTGTTTGAATCACGAGAGAACTCGGTTCAAGCATCAATACATCTTCGTCTTCTATTTCATCAACAGACTTCTTCTTTTTATTTTTGATAGTATCTGTTGCGACTTCTTCCGAACCATCATATTTTAATACATTATTATCTTTAGCACTAATGAAGAAAGTGCTAAGACACATGACAACAAACAAAAAAAAGGCGAATATCTTTTTCATAGCAAACAGTTTATATTTATTTGGTTAGTCCTCATCGGTAAGGCTGTCGAGATAATCTTCTTCCCAATTATCAGGGATACCTTCAGCCCAATCTTCATCGTAATGTTCTCCGACCAATTTCTTATCTTCTTCGACGTCAACATCGGCTCCTACGAAAAGCTGTTTCATAGAGAGAGCAGGTATTGGCAACATCTGGCCACCGTCGCCTGTTGATATTGCTATTCCTATTTCATCTTCATGAAGTTCTCTCATCCATCCGACAAATTCGTCTATGTTCATACTTGTCACGGAATATTCTTCCCAGTCATCGCTGATATTACTAACAGCATCAGCTTCATTGCTCCATACCGGGATATAAGAATTTTCATTGCCGTCTTCTACCATTGCAAAAAGTCCAGGTTTAGCTTCAAGCAACCATAACAAATCATTTTGTCTTACTTCTGAAATAAAGTTTTTCAATAATTCCATTTTTTTATAATTAAAGTCAATATTTTTTCTAATTGATTAAATCTCATCTAATTCAAGCCAACGCAACTCTTTCTCGTCGATGAGTTCCGTTATCTCACTTATTCGGCTTCCTATTTTTTCTAATTCCTGATAATCGAGTTGCTGTTCCATTTTAAGCGTAAGCTCTTCTTTTTCGATTTCAAGTGCAGCAATATCTTTTGTAAGTTGCTCATATTCTTGTTGTTCTTTATATGAGCGTTTCTTTTTACGTTCTGTTGTTGCAGGTTTTTCCGTGCGAGCCTCTTGTTTTTGAGCCGCCAATTCTCTTTTTTCTTCTTTGTTTTTATTTTCTATATATTCGTGATATTGAGAATAGTTGCCCATAAAGCCTTTAACCTTTCCATCACCTTCAAACACGAACAACTGATCGACTGTTTCATCTAAGAAAAATCTATCATGAGACACCACGAGCAGACAACCTTTATATGAACGAAGATAATCTTCTAATTTCTGCAAAGTCAGGAGGTCTAAATCGTTAGTAGGCTCATCGAGGATAAGGAAATTAGGATTAGCGACGAGCACTGTAAGCAGATAGAGGCGTCTTTTTTCGCCGCCGCTCAGCAATGCTACCTGTTGACGATGCATTGGATAAGGGAACATGAAATGAGCGAGAAGCTGGTCGGCGGTATAAACCTTATCTTTCCCGTAATGAATGACTTCCGCGATATCCTTTATCGTTTCAAGTACCGTTTTACGTTCATCGAATTTGATTCCCTTTTGCGTGTAATATCCGTAAGCCACAGTCTGGCCAGTCACTATAGTTCCCGAGTCAGGGTTTTCATTACCGGTAATCATGTTAAGGAAAGTTGACTTTCCGATACCGTTTTTGCCTATAATGCCGATACGTTCGCCTTTTTTGAATATATAATCGAAATCTTTAAGTACAGTTATATCGCCATAAGATTTTGACACTCTATCCATTTCAAGAATTTTGCCACCGAGGCGCTGCATATCTGCACCGAATTGCAGCTCATTGTTATCGCGGCGCATTTTGGCTTTTTCCTGAAGGTCGTAGAAAGCATCGATGCGAGCTTTAGCCTTACCGGTGCGAGCCTGCGGCGTGCTGCGCATCCATTCGAGTTCATGTTTCAGGAGCTGCCCTGCACGTTCAGCTGCGATGCGTTTGTTCTCTTCACGTTCACGGCTCTTTCTGACATAATAATCATAGTTGCCGTTATGCACATACATTGTTCCTTGATACAGCTCAAAAATCTTATTACACACTCTGTCAAGGAAATAACGGTCGTGCGTCACCATAAAAAGAGTTTTTGTAGATTGTGTGAGATATTTCTCGAGCCATTCAATCATTCCCATATCGAGGTGGTTGGTAGGCTCATCGAGGAAGAGAATGTCCGGGTCGTCGAGCAAAACAAGCGCAAGCGCAAGACGTTTCACCTGTCCTCCCGACAAAGTTCCAATCTTCTGTGACAAATCCGTTATTTCAAACGTATATAGAAGCTGTTTGAGACGTTGCTCATACGACCAAGCCTGAAGTCCGTCCATCTGAGCAATAGCCTGTTCAAGCTCTTTCTTCGTTGCAACATTATTGTCGTCAACATGTTCCGTCAACGCTTTTTCATATCTTTGTATGACCGACATTATATCAGTATGACCTGTCGAGATAACATCCTGTATTGTCAAATCGGGATCAAATTGAGGAAGTTGTTCCAAATAGCCTATCCTTATATTTTCATTATATGCTATTGATCCTTTGTCGCTTTCTTCTTTACCGACGAGAATTTTCATCATCGTTGACTTACCAGTGCCGTTAGCTGCTACAAGAGCTGTCTTCTCCCCTTTTTCGATTCCGAAACTGATATTTTCAAATAAAAGTTTATCACTAAAAGCCTTAGATATATTGTCAATAGAAATATAATTCATCGTGAAGATTTTTGGCAAAGATAGCATTTTTTTAATTAGGAATATTGAATAAAAAACGTGTAATTAGGGATTTTTATCATAAAAATAATTTCATTTTTTTATGTTTTATAAAAAAACGTATCTTTATAGTCTGAAATTTAACCTATTAACTTGGTCAGATATGGAAACAAAACAAATGATAGCTGAATACGGACTCCCATTAGAAGTTGAGCTCAGCACACAGATTTACAATGCTTTACAAGGCAATATCGTTGAAGAAATAATTAAATTAGCGAAGATACCTTTTTCTGACAACTACTATCGTAGCATGCTCGAAGGTCATAGTTTCAAAGTTGAAGAAGGCACTCTTTCTCGTTATTACAATATTTTCAACGAGATAAAAGAAGCGCTCGAATTCACCGAACCTGTCGATTTCTATATCACCGGCGACCCTTCTGTCAATGCTTTCGCAATAGCCGCTCAGGAAGAAGGAGAACCTAATATCATCAACGTCAACTCTTCTCTCATCCAACTGATGACCGACGATGAGCTTCGCTTCGTTATAGGCCATGAGATGGGACATTTGATAAACAAAAACGCCACTTTGGTGAAACTCATCAACTTCGTATTCCCTCACGGCGCTCCTATTCCTATCACTCTTCAATATAAGATAAGATTGTGGCAACAACTCTCAGAACTCGTCGCCGACCGCTTCGGTTATATGGCAATGCCTAACTTAAACGTTTGCATCTCAGCATTCTTCAAAATGTCATCAGGATTGGATTTCAACAAGATGGACATGAAAGTCGATGCATTTTTGGAAGACAACAAAAAACGTCTTGAATATTTCCGCAACGACAAAGGCATCAACTTCGCCACACATCCAATCAACCCTATCAGAGTCGAGGCATTGAACCAATTTTCAAAAAGTGTGTTCTTTAAAGAAAAAGGCGAAAGCAAAGAAGAATTAGAAAACGGCATGAACGAACTCATCGACATATTATTGAAAGTCAGAAATTCTGAATTGGATTCCAACATGGCCAACTTCATCGCAACCGCAGGTTTGATTATAGCCAACAGCGACAATCAGATAACAGAGGACGAAATGGAAATGATTCTCAGCGAGTTGTCAGTATTGGAAATATTCCCTAAAAACTTCTTGGACGAAATAGTCAAAGAAGATATTGTCAAAACATTTAAAGATTCGATAAAGAAACTTATCGAGATAAATCCAGAGACACGCGAAGGAATGTTACGTTACCTAATATCTATTGCTTTGGCCGACAAAGACATAAGCGTAAACGAAGTGGAAACCGTATTCAATATCGCAGCTGCAGAACTCGGTTATTCACCTGTGGAGACAGCTCGAATATTTTCACAGATGATTCAAATCGACTTCACTCCAAGCATGAATGCGCTTTGTTAAGTCCACAAGACTACAAGTAGAGACGCGTCAATGATTCCTTTAAAAAAACAGACAATCATTGACACGTCTAAAATAAATTAAAAAAATGATTGATTTTAAAGACATTACATTAGAAGACAAAGAGATAATAACATCTCATATTTTCCCGAACGACTGCTGTAATTGCGAGTTGTCGTTTGCTAATCACGTGTCGTGGCGTTTTTTGTATCAGACGAAATATGCCGTTGTCGATGATTTCTTAGTGCTTAAATATCTCAGCGATGGCAAAGAGATTTTCATGATGCCAATAGGCAAAGGCAATGCAGACCATATCGTCGAGAAGCTGATAAAGGAGTCTGAACTATTAGGCATTCCTTTTGTCATGCACGCCGCCTGTCATTTTGTGGAAAACCAGCTCAGCGATGAGATGAGAGAAAAATTCAACCTCATGCCTAACCGCGATTTCTTTGACTATGTGTATATTAGAGAAGACCTTGCAACTTTGAAAGGAAATAAGTTCCAGCAGAAGAGAAATCATGTCAACAGATTCATGAAGACTTACCCTAACTGGGAATACAAATCAGCGATGCCGGAACTCATCAAATTATGCATAGAAAAAGAAAACGAATGGTATGAATCGAACGAGGATTACCGACATCAAAACATTGACAGCGAACGACAAGCCTTATTATATGCGATGAATCACGCTGAAGAAATAGGAGTCAAAGGCGGAGTTTTGTTCGTAGATAATAATGTCGTTGCTTTCACTTTCGGATTTCCTATCAATCACAAGACTTTCGGCGTTCATTTTGAAAAAGCCGACATCAGATATACGGGAGCTTTCTCTATGATTAACAATATGTTTGCGAAAGACATTCCTGAAGAATTCGTATATGTTAATCGTGAGGAAGACCTCGGCATTGAAGGACTGCGAAAAGCCAAGATGTCGTATAATCCTGAGTTTCTGATTACCAAAGGACTTTTGACTTTGAGAGAAGAATAAAGACTTAAAGACTTAAAGATAAAAACTTTGCAACATTGCGACAATGAGTTTTTGAGACTTTTTATTATTTTTGCATTATGGTATTTTTAGATAAATATAAATCAGGCAATCACATCATAAATCGTTCTCTTTTATGGGAGTACGACATTGATAATTTTGATTGGTATAATTCTAAAACAATAGTTGTTCAGCGAGTTATAGAATTAGGAATGCCAGAAGATTATTATGCTGCATTTGATTTGTATGGAGGCATTGATGGTTTTAGAGAAATTATTAAAACTATACCTTATCTGAATGATATTGACATAAATTTTGTATGCATATTTTTTAATCTTAAAAGAGAAGAACTGAGATGTTGTACAAAGAAACAATTGAACCAAAAACATTGGAACTTTTAATTGATTTGCAAAAAGAACCTTTGTTATCAACATTTAATTTAGTTGGAGGAACAGCTTTAGCTTTACATTTAGGACATCGCAAAAGTATTGACCTTGATTTCTTTACATCTGAATCTTTCGATTTAGAAGAAGTTAAAATGATGTTAATAAAAAAATATGATTTCAAAGTTTCATATTCTAGGTCACAGACTCTTAAAGGATTTATCAATGGAGTAAAAGTTGATTTCATTAAATTTGATTATCCTCATTTACATAATTGTGATATTATTGAAGAAGTTAGAATAGAAAGCATTCCTGATATAATTGCAATGAAGTTGTTAAGTATCACAGATAACGGTTCTAGTATTAAAGATTTTATTGACATAGCTTATTTATCGTCATGGTTTTCATTGGAAGAAATGCTTCAATTTTTCATCAGAAAAATTACAAATTCAAATATTATGATGCCTATTAAAGCATTGACATATTTTGACGATATTGATTTTAATGAATCTATTGTGATGCTTTATAATGATTTTGATTGGGATAAAATTTCTAATCGCTTGATAGATATGACTAAAGAACCAAATAGAATATTTGAGAAAATTTAAAAATAAAAAATGAATATTACAGTATATCACGTTTCTTGTGAAGAGATAAAGAAACCTTCCGTTGATGTCAACGGTGAAAATCTTGGTTTTGGAAAAGGTTTTTATCTGACAAACTCAAAAATAGAAGCTGAAGCATTGGCAAGAAAAACGGCAGACAAAAACGTCATAAGCGTATATGAGTTTAATTACTTCAAAACCAAAAACGTAGGATATCGTTTTAACGAGTTTGAAACCTATAATTCAGAATGGCTTAATTTCGTCGTCGATTGTCGCAAAGGAAAAGATGTTGCCGCCGACTACGACATCGTCATCGCTGGCGCAATCTATGATGAAATCGCTGATATTGTTAACGATTATGAAAAAAATATCATCACTGCGGAAGAAGCTGTCGAACAATTAAGATATAAAGACGTGAAATTCCAGATTTGCATCTTGAACCAGGAAATAATCGATTTCAATTTGGAATTTGTAGAACAATTGACAATCTCACATTGATGCGTCTAAAAATTAACATTTGACATAATTTTATGGATAATAATATAAAGAATCAGACCAAAGCACTTTGGGATAAATGCTTCAGCGAGGAAGACCAACGATTCGTTGATTTTTATTTTGAGAAACGATACAACGAGCAAGACAACATTCATATTGAGAAAGATGGCAAGGTTGTTTCAGCGATGCAGCTCATCACCTATCCTTTTTCTTATTATGGAAAGACTATCGGCTGTTCCTATCTCTCAGGCTGCTGCACCGACCCAGAATATCGCTCTCAAGGATTGATGAACGATTTAATTATCAAAGCATTGAATCAGGCAAAAAATAATGGCGCCTGTTTCGCAGCATTGATACCGGCATCCGAAAGTCTCTTCAACTATTACGAAGGAACCAACTTCATCTCCACTTTCGACTATTCAAAGATTCGTATTAAAAGACAACAGTCAACAGGACAACAATCTGTTTCAGGATGTCAGATTATAAGTCTGCAAGACTACAAGACTACAAGACTACAAGATGAGTCAGAACTTGATTTTTATCAGGTTTATGATTATTTCAACAGTAAGATGAGAGCTCGTAACTGCTGCATCCAGCATGATGAATATGACTTCGGCGTCATCACTGAAGATATGGAATTATTTGACAATCATCTTCTTGTCGCAAAATACGGAGAAGACATCTGTGGATTGGCATTCTGTTATTTGAGAAACGACGAGATTTTCATCAAAGACGTATTTGCTGAGTCAACCGCCATCTTCACCGATTTGATAACAGCAGCGGCTAATATCTTCGAGAACGAGACTATCAACATCATCATCCCTCCTGTTCCAGGACAAAAGACACATAAACTTGGTATGGC
>JAGBVS010000034.1 GCA_017630195.1 Bacteroidales bacterium
GATCTCATGATCTGCGCATTGCAGATCCGATTAACCGTCTGCCGGTCTCCTTGCCCGGGACCGTTTACGCGCAGGTTACCTTAGGGCCATAACCGCCGCGTTGGTTGGCGGGATGAGCGGAGGGGGTTGGAGGGGGTTGACATAAAAATAAGACCGCCATTTCTGACGGTCTTTAAATTTAAGTCTTATGCCTGACTGTCTAATAATGTCGGAAATGTGATATTTATATCTCCGACATCTAATCTTCTGGTGCTTGCTATTGATACGGACATATACGAGGAATAAGTTGATAATCTTCTGTTTGATATAAACAGATGATGATCTTCTATTCTACATGCAATGTATAAATAGTCTGCGTTTGAATTGGATGAATAGCTTCCATTTGTTATGAATATATCTGAATAGTAAGGCAAAATGCCCGCCGGTAATTCGCCCAGATCAAACCAGTTATCATCAAAGTTTTCGGTCCATGTTCGCATAGGTTCGCAAACAGTATTTAATACAATGTTTACAATATTATTATTTACAACGCATTTATAACTTAAACACTGAAAGTCCGTTCCTATCGCATACGGACCGTCTGCAGCATCTCCGACATACTCATAAAGCACATTACATCTGCCTGTCATAATGCCCTGCATAACGCCGTTTGCAATACGGTAAACGCCTGAAGCGTTGGGATGTATATGATCTGCATCAAACAGACCGTAATTGTGCATGATGTATTCAGTGTTGCCCATAACGGATGCGCCATTGTCCGGCAGTGAATTGTTGTAAATCTGTATAGCCTTAATAATATTGCCTGCAGTTCTTCCTGATATATAAGCACTGTCATTAAGGATGTTGCCAAGATAAGCAACGGAGATATGCGCATTAGGCATAAACTGTTTAACAGCATTACAGAACGATACAATTGCATCATTTAATGTGCTTCCTGTGACTGCTGCCGGCAATGCATCATTTAAACCGCCGCCGATAATAACATGCTTAAATTCATTTAAGTCCGTACGACCTGCGACAAAAGCGCGGAAGTCATTTTCCCAACTGCCGCCATAAAAGCCATGCCCGGAAACAGCAATATTATATGCATTTACATTCTGTGCAAGTCCCAGACGATAAATAACAGCATCTATCCATGAGCCATTAGTTGTGTCATAGCTGTCACCAAGAAATACCCATTTGCCGGATATATCAAAACCTTTTGCAGCCTGTGCTTCAAGCGCATTTATTCTGTTGTCAAAATCTGTAAAAATAGCTGCATAATTGCAAACCTGCTGCCAGTATTCTGTGTTTGATAAATCAACGCCTGCAGGAACAGGTTTAAGTGATATATAACCATTTCCTGCACCATCATCAACAAGTGTCCATGCCTGATAAGCGGATGTAATATCCCAAACACCGGCAAAAGTGATTTTGTTTAATGCTTCAAACTCGTTAACCTCATTAGCAATTAATCTGATCTGTTTTAATATCCAGTCCAGATTAAGCTCATGCGTGTCTGTATAAGGATAAATATTAATCATTACAGTTTCCTCCTTACCATACTATCTGTAAATAATGTGTCGAGCTGTCAAAGGTTAATGTTACGCCGTTATTTACAACAACATAATTTGTGCCTGATACGGTTATGCTTGTAACCCTTATAAGCTCCTGTACCGCAAAATTTTCTTTTGCAATAGCCAAAACATGCATAAACATATAAATACCTCCTAATAAACCAGGATGCAAAACTCATCTATAAAAATGTCTGCGATGTGTTCGTACATGCTCCATGTTGCGACTTCAAGCTCTGCTTTTAACATTTCCTGAGAAGTCGTAACGCCAATGTTACCGTAAAGATGTGCATCATGTTTGGATAAATCATTTATATTAGCCTTACTGCCTCCGCTGCCAAACTGACTGGATGAAGCTTTTCCGATTTCTTCCTCTCTGTCCGAGTATGCTGCTTCATCGTATGCTGACACTTTATTCTGCACATCTGAGTTAGAATGTGAGCCCGTAACAGTGTTGGAATTTGACACTGTGGCCGTATTCTTTAAATCTGTAAATTCTTCATGACGGTCATAGTTGTTTAAAGGATCGTATTTGATATTCAGAGCTTCAAACCATTTTGAGAATGTGCGCTCCCAAATCTCTCCCCAAATTCCTATTCTGTCCTTTAAATAATCAAAGTCCGAGTATAAAACTTCAAACTCTTCCGATTTATTTAAAATTCTTTTTATGGCGAGGTCTCTGTCGATGCCTGCCGGAAAGTTTAAATTGTCAAAGAGTGAGTTATCAAAATTATACATCCCGAGAAGCGTTATTTTGCTCTGCATTGTTGCTTACCTCCTCTTTATAATGTCGTGATGCTTTAATATTAAGGCCGTAATGGTTGTTTACCACCTCCAGTGAGCTCTCAAGCGTTTTAAGCCAGATCTCGCTCCTGGATATAGCATCTATAACAGTGCTGTTAGCTTCATCTGTTATCATTCTCTCTTTCTTTTCTACAGGAATTGTCGGGATGCCGATTTCCTTATCAAAATTATGTAAGAGAGTATTAAAGTCTGCTAACTGCATTGTAGTTAAATAGTTCTCTTTCATGTGGTCCCGGCTCCATAACTGCCAGGGCTCTGTTTTGTCCTGCTGATCGTTTAATAATTTCTGATCGTAAATTACTGCAGGCTCTCCGCAATTTACTTTGTCTATCATCTTTTTAAATGCTTCAGATGCCTGCTTGTTTTTGGCAGCTATCATAAAAGCAAATTTATTGTTAATGAGACTCATGTTAATTGCATTGTCAAGTGTTGCGAGCTTCTCTGCATAATATGAGATAATGTCCCATATTCCGAAATAATCGGGAGTGAGTTTTATTAGCTCGCAAGTTTCGCCGATGTTAAATTCCGATGCGGAAATAGATAAATGAGGATTAGCCACTAAGAATTTAACAGGCTGATAATAAATATTATATCCTGTTAATGTGCCCGGCTGAAAAATCAGACCATGCTCGGCTACATCCATTACTCCGACATAACCGAATTTAAAAAGACAATAAATAAAGAAGTCTTTAACAGGTCCCTCCCATTCTGCAGGGAGATTTTCAAAGTCTATAACCGAAGCAGCTCTCTGAAATAAAGCGCGCTCCCAAAGCATAAAAACTTTGTTATTAAAAGATTTAACCATAGAGGGAGTGTATGTTCCCTCTATGGCGTTTATCTGTTCAAAATTAAGAGGCGCATAATGTGCTATATAAGCCATTATTTTATCCTCCTTTTAAAATTAGTCTGCCATGTAGAATAAAATGGCGTTTTCGGTCTGGTCAATGATGGCTCCCTTATTATATGTAAGCCATGTATTTCTGTAACCTTTACGAGCTTCGATAGGTGTGGTATGTGCAACTTCAAGCTGCATTGTTGTAAGAAGTGCATCTCTGTCGAAGAGAATACCTACAACATTGTCAAGCTGTACATTGTTGCCGGCGATCTGTGTGCCTGTAACATGATCGTAAACAGCAGATGTAAAATTGATAGCCATGTCGTTTGTGCCGTCATTAACCTGCCAGTAATTAACAGACTCATAATTTTCTCCGAGCTCAAGATAATTAGGGCCGAATACTTCAGGCATTACCATAGCCTCAACCTTTTTCATTAAAGGTCCGTAGAGAATAAGACGCTGCTCTGATTTGGGAGTATGTCTTAAAATATGGAATGTGTCTGCACCGACTGTCTTAGCCATAGGATCATGGAAACGAGCAGAGCGGTCTGTAAGTCTGTCTGAGTATTCCTTAATTGTTGCTACAGCAAACTCTGTAAACTCTTTAAGATATGTGCTTAAAAGGTCTGCAGTTGTATAAGGTGTGCCGGGGTTAAAGTAAGCATTAAATGCTGCAGTAAGATTAACTGCCGACTCGGGAGCGATGGTGTTGTTTACAGCATTGTCATAAATGTTAGCCATCTTAGCCAAAACTGTCATACGAGTAAACGCTTCACGCTCTGTAGTAATGTCGTTTGCGTGCTCCTGGAGATAACCTTCAACAAATCTGGTCCATTCATCAATAGAACGGATAGCGATTTTAACCTGGTTTTCATATTCTGTGATACATTTCTGCCATGTAATATTAGATACAAAATTCATTTCAAGAGGCATAGGCTGATGCTGTTCCCACTGTGACTTGGTAGATACGCCGCCGTTGTCGCCTGATGTGTAACCCTCTGCGAGGTTTGTAAACTGATCTGTATTAAAATAACCCGAAGGGAGAGCATCCTTAGAATAAAAAGACACTTTTCTTACTCTGTTTGAAAAAACTCCGCCCTCTGTTTCCTGTACTGTTAAAAACTTACCGGGATAAGGTCTAACAGCGAGTACGAGTCTGTTTAATACGATGTTAACTGCATTTAATACATTCTCTGTGCCTGTTGCGAGAATTGTCTCACCTGCAGATACAAATGTAGATGCATTAACAGCAGCAAAACTTTCCTGACCTGTTGCCTGTCTGGCAACCTGTGTGATAAGTGCATAACCCTCAAGGGGTGTAATTGTTTTTGCCATGTCTTAATCCTCCTTTAGCAAAATGACTGTACGAGGTCGATTAGCTGCGCATCGGTTACTGCATCCGCGTTATTGCTTACATCGGCCTGGTTGTTTTTATTCTGTAAGGCCTTTACTTTTTCCTGTTCCGCTTCATAGAGTGCTTTATAGTCGGGCGCGTCATCGGGCTGTGCGCTCGCTTTCGGCGCGGTCTCCTCTGGCTTTTCCGACTTAGGACTCTCAGGCTGTAAAACAGTCTGCTCTGTCTCTGTCTTAGCCGGTTGCGCTTCCGTCTTTAAAGTCTCTGCTGATTTGTCGAGGTTGTAAAGCTCCTTAACATCCTCTTTTGTGTAACCTGCTTTTACTAAGGTTGCTACATCTGATAAAAAACTCATTTTATTTACCTCCCGGATATATTCTGCAGTCTTTCATAAAAGGGGATGCGGTTGACTGCTGACTAGGCAAGCGCCCGGGAAACGCTCCCCGGTGTCATGCGCTAATCCGCATCCCTAAATTGACATTAACATTTTTGACTAAATTAGTCAATATTAAACAAAAGTAAAGGACCGCGCTGCGAACGCGATCCAATTCCCGAAAGGAGTGTCAAATATGTCCTATGAAATCAATGAATTAGAAACCATGTATATTATAACATTTACTCATAGAAAAATCCAGTATTCAAATATTGATTTACTCTGTCTTTTTCAATGGGAGTGCCGACATTTGCAACGCTTGCATCATCGCACTGCACATAGCCCGAATGGTTGCTGATCGCATGAGATACCGCAACAGGTCTGCCCTTTACAGCTATGTATGCAGCAGCGTCTACATCCTCAGTGTCCATATAATAACCTGTAAAAATGATGTCTCTTATTTCTGTCGATGTTCTTCCTCCGAGGTTGCCTTTTAGAGATGTACTTCTCTTATTATAAGATAATACGGTATTTGTTGCTGCAGTAAGCATGGCTCCTGCTCCTCCGATAGCGGCAGCAGGATTACCGCTTAAAGAGCCTATCATAAATGCTGCGCCTCCTGCGAGTGCTCCTCCGATATTTGATACCATACCGCCGCCATTTATATTAAGCTGGCCGAGTGGACACTGACTCGCAACATTACAGGATGCAGTCTGTATAAGTTTGCCTCCGTCATCTCTTATATAATAAGTTAAATCACCTGTGCCGTATTCCATCGTATATGTAATATGAATTTTAGTGCTGTCCAAAAAGTCGTTAATATTAATGTCAATATTACCGATGCCCGGCAGATAAAGCTGCGCATCCGTATAGGGTGATGCATCTCTAAAATCATTATATCTGTACGGTATTGTTATTAACACTTCCGTACCGTTTAAAATTCCTGTGCCCGATATTACATATCCGTCAATACCGAACAGAGTTGAGTCCTGATTACCGATATATAAAACCGAAACTGCAGCGCCGGGGTTGGCAGCATACGGAAAAGGTACCCATGTGCACGAAAATATGCTGTCTAAAGGTGTGCCAGAGAAATAGTCAACAAGTGCCTGATATACTGTATCGTCTCCCATCCAGTTTTTAACTTTCTGCATATTAGCTGCATCCAATATATAAGTTGCTCCGAGGCCGTTAGATGCTCCCGAGATTTTATTAAATACAGTCATAACATAACATCCGTTAGCTGTAAGCTCTGTCGATGCGCTTGCTTCATATTTTAATTTTGTTGTTTTGGCTACACATCGGGGATCTGTTATATCTTTATCCCATCCCGAAGAGCTAAACGCAATGCGCGCCGATGTCGCTCCGATCTGCGACTTATAAGATGCCAATACATCAACCTCGCAGCTAAATTGTTTAGTCGTATTGCTGACATATACAACATTTGTTACAAAATAATATCTGCCCCATTCCGAGACATAGATATAATTTGCATTTGCAGGCATGCTCGATGACTCAAAAATCGGATTAATTATGCTACAATTATCTTTTAATCTAGCTGTAATATCTGTGCCGGATGTAGGTTGTTTAGTCGAGTTTTTTCTCTTGCTGAAAGCTGTCCAATATGTAACTGTCATCCTACTACCTCCCTTAATTTCTTCTGGCTTAAAGGTCCGTAAACGCCATCTGGTATGAGCTTGTAATTCTTCTGGAAACGCTTCAGGGCTTCTTTAGTAAGAGGACCAAAACGCCCATCCAGGACTAAAGACTCTCCGAGATAATTTAAGCATTTCTGCAAATTGTAAACATTCATCCCCGATGAGCCCTGCTTTAAATAAAAGGCCGGAATGACGAGGAGTGGTTTTTCCTTTTCTTCATATATAATAAAAGGAAGTCGGCCTCTTGCTTTCCATTTCTTGCTTTTAATCTCTGTAATCTGTACACCGTTTTTACCTGCAGGGGTTGACTCACAGACTTTACCATCTCCGATATAAATACCACAGTGCCCGGGCATGTAAAGGAAGTCCCCGACCTCGACTGCGTTTAGATCATCGCTTATATTAATGCAGATATTAAAGAGCCCCTTTTCGTTTAAATCTTCTTTCAACTCATTCGATTTATACTTAGCTCCTCCATAAACTAAAGATGCATCACCTCTGAATTCCCAGATGATCGCCTTTACAAGTCCGCAACAGTCAAACGCGAATGTATCATCAGATGCAGCATTAATAATGTCTGCCCTGTCTTTGTTCCATTTGTATGCATCAATTAGTCTTTTCTTTCCTTTAGCTGTTAATGTAATACCAAAACCGCCTTTACAATAAAGCGTTTTACATTTTGATACAGCAACGGCTTTCGCTGCAAATTCTTTATTTGTCATTAAATGCTCCCCTCCTTTTCATCGAGACGGTCTAAGATACGCTCAAGCAGTGTGTTATTGTTTGCTATGGCTTCTGTAACTTTAGTCATTTCTTCCTTATGATTTGCCGACAATTCTTTAATGTCTGAGCGGTAATTTTCATTTACCTTATTAAAGAATATTGCCATAAATATGCAGGCCACAATAGGAAAACCGAGACTCCCGACCATTGTTATTAATACATTTGCATCCATTGTCATTACCTCCTAAAATTTAAATCTCTTTTTATAATTAACTATTAAATCGTACATGCTGTAGGACTCATAATACATGCGCCCGTCTATCGAAGCATTTAAAAGGTCGAGCACATGCTCATAATAAAATCTCCTCTGATCCATTTCTTTATCCAGGTTATAAATAAAAGGACATTTATTTTTCGCAGTGCAAATATAATACCTCGATGCCCCGACATATACATAAAAACTTCTCTCTCTATAATTTAATTGTATCAAAGGTTTATAATTTTTTAAAGATACCCTCTTAATATTGCTGAAATCATTATATGCAAACTCATTACCAAAGGCCATGCGCCCCCATGCGGTCTGTCCCATAGCTCTGTAAATGCCGGTCTTTTTCTCTGTCTGCATCATCTCCTCGGATGTCTGTAAAAGTCTTATAAAAATGCCTCTGTCCTCCATATATAAATACGGTTGCTTTTTTATTGACATTTCCGCTACAGTGTCGGTCACTTCCAATACATCAAAAGTATAATTGAATACATTAACCGCGTTTGCGAGGCATATTAATTTTAATTCTTCTTTGCCTCGCTCGACTCGGTCCCTGGCAACAGTTTTGTATAATTCCATTAACTGCTCACCCTCTTTAGTTGATACTCTTTCATAATTCTGTGGTATAAATTCATCAAAGATAATGCTGTAGCACTCAGATAAATCAAAACCTTTGTATTTATGTATTGCATTTAAACTTAAAAGATAAGCAATGGGACTGCCTGCAGGCTCTCCCTCTATGTCCTGATAAAAAGCCCCGAGTCCGTCATCAATTTTATAAGCTTTAACATTAGTGCCTAAATCTCTGTTAATGGACTTATAAGGCGATAAATCGACCTCATAATTTCCGCTCTTTTCTCCGAGTCTGTGACCTAAACATAAAAGGTCTACATCCTTATTAGTCCTCTTTAAAAAGCATGTAGGGAGCTTCTTTTCGAGGTGATGTTTTAAAGCTCCGTAGGTCTTGCCTGTGTTACGGCCTCCGACTATTAAATAACACCATGCATCAGGATAAACTTTCAAATCATCGGCTATATTATAATAGATGCTTTTACTCATTGTTCTCTCCTTCCAGTTCTGATATTCTTTGGTCGATAATATCCATACATTCTCTGGCAACGCTCATTGAATAACCTTGAATATTTATTTTGTAGTTATTATGTAATACTTCCATTTCTGCCTTTATCTTTTCAAGTTCTGCAATAGTATCTTGTTTAGACCAACGACAACCGATATATACTCCACAGCCTATTAAATCTAATTTTTCCTCATCACTCATTTGTTCTCTCCTTTCAGTTCTGCTATATGCTTGTCTATGATGTCAAGTACATCAATTTTACTAATTGAAAATATGCACCTTCCGCTTATTTCTTCCTTTATTTTTTCAAGTTCCGCAATAATGCCTTGATTTTTCTTTGCCTTTAATCTTTCTTTTTGCTTTTCGTAATCATGTTTCTTTTGACACGGACCACAATAAGGGTTAATTCTTTTATTATTTGTATGCCTGAAATATTCTTTACCACAGTCTGCACATTCAAAATAATATGTGTCAAGATAAGAAATGCCTTTTGTATTCTTTTCAACTCGTATAAGTTTTGCACTCATTCATCATCCCTCTTTTCTGCATCTCCCATTAACAGCAATACAATTATGCTGCATACCGCGCCTACAACTAAGGTAAAACAAAAATCACTGCTCATTAATTTTACCTCCTATTTTCTCAATAATAAGTATAAGAATAAGCTCTAAAAACATACCGACTGTGAGTCCTAAAAGAAAACATAAAACGCGCACATCTATTGTGCTGAAAATGTAATCTATTATCATCGTTTCCCTCCTCATCATGTAAACAAAAGTAAAAATACGACAAGTACTGAGCACAACGTACCGAGTGCCAGAGTAAAGCATAAATCAAACATCATCTACCTCCTTTAAAAAATAATGTATTTCGTTGTTTTCGGAGTCGAACAGAACAGCGTCTACTATATACCCCTCGGGAATTGTTACCGTAGAATATTCGCCGCCGGGCCACATAAGATCTTCCCAGTCCTCGGGCCAATTATAATGATAATTTTCCTCTTTTATTATTTGAGAATAACAGAAAAACAATAATTTAAAATCCATCGCAACCTCCTATTCATAACAAAATACCTCGACCTCTTCCTCTAATAATGAGTTAAAGTCTACATCATGGATGCTTCTTACTAAATAATCGCAGGGCGTTAAGTCTACGCTGTCTCCTACCTCGTTACCTGCTGCATCCATATAAATTTTATCAACAGTAATATGTTTATGCTGAAGCTTCCCCGATGTAATACCATCGAATACAAGCCCCGGCTTAAAATTTTTAATATCATTCTTTAATGTAGCGACTCCCTTTTTAGGTACGCCTGCTATAGTTATTTTAAGTTCCCTGGTTAAAGCGTCTCTTTTGGCATAACATTTGGAGTGCCAGGTCTTAAATTCCGAATAGTCTCCATCATCCTCTGCTATGCCTAAATGATAATATTTACCATTCCAATATACAGGCTCATAGCCTCGCTCTTTAATTGCTTCTATAGCTTTGTCATTATATGCCTTTATCTTCTCATCGTTGAATTTTGTAGCATATACCGAGTCTGTGTCCGAGTATAGCCATATACCGCCATGCTCATAGTCAACGCACTCGCCTAATTCAAAGAGTCGCAGCTGTGCTATGGATGTGCACCAGATGCCCCATACATACGGTAAGAAAGATTTAACGCTTTTAACATGATCTGCGTATTCTTTCTCATAGTCGACATCCTCTTTAGGCTTAAACTCCCCGGTCTCATAATCTTCCTCGATAAGCTCTTTACAGGGCTTTTGTGCGCACATGCCGTATGCTCCTGCATTTAACATGCCTTTCTCTATCATATAGCGTACAGCATCGACACCTTTTAATTTTGTTTTTGATATAAATCTCTCATATATAAAGTCTGTAAACCATTTGGGAAGATAATCCTTTCTCGCTGCCTTTACATCCTCGATTATGATTTTACTGTATTTATATTGACGGATGAAAAGCGAAAAATCGAGTTCGTTTGTTAAAAACTCTGCATAATCGCTCCTTAAAATTCTGCCATTGTCGCATATCGCATTTATTGTCTGCCTCGTTTTGCTTAATCCTAACATCGGCATCGGGTTGCGCAGGTCTTTTAAATCCAGGTCAAACACTTTAACCCTGAATATAAATGCATAGTTTGGATTTTCTTTTAATATGTAGTCAATATCTACAGGGCCCTCGACTTTAAAAAACGCTGTCATCGGAGCTTTCATTGTCATAACCGTAAAAGGATATGACGAGCATATATCTTTACATTTTGCCGGATATACTTCACCTAAAATGTATCTGTTGGCATGTGTATAACCGCCATGAAAGACCTCCTCATTTTCAAGCTGTTCTGCAAATGTCTCGGGAGATACTTTTACATAATCCTGATGTGCTTTATAACCGCCTGCAGCTCTCGCTTCTCCTCTTACTATTCCAGTGGCTGTATATGGTATGCTTGAGATGTTTTTATGTAATACATGTAAAAATGCATCTATACACTCAACGCCTGCGACTACATCGTTCTCGATATATGTAAGCTCATCGGGTGTAAATTTATAACCATGCTGGTTGCGCCTTTTGTCATAATCCCAAAACCCTACAGCCTTTTTATGCTCTACATTTAAGTCCTCTGCCCATTTTTCGAGCTTGCATTGTGCCAGGCTTAACGAGTCCTTTAAAATGATGCCGTTTGAAAAACATATAAAAAGAGGGAACAGGCTTTTTGTATTTAATTGTTTTTGAGGCTTTCCAAACGCATTAATCATAAATTTGCGGATGAATGGCCAGTCATAACTAAGGTTATGAAAATATATATAAATGTCTTTCCCGGGAAGATTTTCGCGCAGCTTACTTAGACACTCAATAAATTCGCTCGGAGCATGGCCGTATAATGTGACGAGGTTTTTATCGAACGATCTGAACGCTATGGACCATGCAACGACATAATTATCCAACACTAAAGGATAGCGGATGCTTTTTGCCGTCTCCGTATCTGCCATGATAATTATGTCATTATATGAATGTCTGCCCTTTGTAGGTTTATATTTTAAATCTATATGTTGAAAGTGCGTAAAATCAAAATCTTTATAATATGTTAATTTATATTCGATACTGTCCCAGACTCTGACATTTTTGTTATGTCCGGCAGTACGCATTTATTTTTGTCTCTCCTCTTTCTGCATTTCTTTTATGATCTCTTCCATTCTCGCCTTTTGTGCTGCAGTCTTTCCTTTTAATATGGAAAGATTTAAATCTGTTGTGCCGAGAATGTCGAGAGCTTTCTCAAAAACAAGACGGTCTTTTTTCTTATCTATAGTGACCTTTTTGTTTTTCTTCATTTCTTCTTTTAATTTGCCCTCGGCCTGCTGTATAACTCCGATGGCTCTCTGCACTATGTCCGAGTCTTTATATCTCTTTAAAAGTCTGTCCGCATCACCTGACTGATATAAATCTGCCAGATCCTGCCAGGTATAATCTGTGCCGAATTTTTCATTAAAAGTCTGTGCTCTTTTTGAATATACCTGCTCGATGCCTGCCTTTGTACTTGTAACAGAGGATAAAAAGGTCCTCATGTCTGCGAGCTTTTCAGATAATAATCTGTTATCTATAGTGCCGTCTGCATTTACAGGAGGCTTAGTATTAAATCTTTTACCGCCTCCATAAATCTCTAAATCTCTCATCGCTCTGTCATAGGCATAATTTGTAACTTTTTCATATCCTGCGACCTCGCTTAGTCTTTCAAGCCTTAACAGTCTCTGGTCTGCGACTTTTGCGAGTCGTTTATAATATTGTAAATCTGTCTCCCCCGGTCTGTAGTCAAGATTATAAGGCCTCATTTTATAATCGTGCTTATAATCTCCCTGATATGCTTTTGCCATGTCTGCCTCCTATAAGTTTAGAGGGCCCTTGCGAGCCCTCTTATTCAAACCGCGTATTCGTATGTTTTAGATTAATGCTTCAATTTCTTTCTCGACTTTTTCAAGCACTTCGGGTGTTACCTGGAAATAAGCATGATTATAATATTTGTCATCCTTGCCTTTCTTGCTCGGGAATGAGATAAAAGCTTTTTCCTCGCTTGTCTCCTTTTCGGTAAATGTTCTGTAGGAACATCCGTAAATCTTTACGCATCCGAAGAGAGTAATATCAAATGAGATAGAATTATCAAACTCTTTTGCTCTGTCTACCTTAATGTTATCGGGTGTGACTGTAATTTTCTCGGCAGCAGTCTTGCCTGTTTTCTTAATTGCCATGTTTTAATCCTCCTTATTTATCTTTACGCGGTTTTTAAACATTGTCATTATATTTTCCGACTCTACATCGATTTTTGCTGTCATTTCGTTATATTCTTCTTCAGCAATTATAGCACAGTCTTTTAATACTTCTAATTTATATTTAGCTTTTAATCGGTCCTCATGTAATAATTCATCGAGAGTAACTTTATCCTCACTTGCTGATACACTCGCCTGCATATCGCATGTAAAACGCAGCCATATATCATCCAGTATTTTTTCTATGTCAATTTTAGTTGTTCTTATTATCATAACTGCCTCCTAATTTCTCTTTAAATTTTCTTAATTCATCCCGGATGCCCTCGTAAGTTAACGACTCGGCCTGCATGGCCTCGCGGTCGCTTGTCGCATCCAGTCTTTTGTAATCCTCACAGGCGTTTACATAGGCCTGTACGCTTGCAATAAATGTGATCATATCATCCATGATGTTCTCCTCCCGGTTTTAAGACTCCCTTTATAACAGGTCCTGGAATGTCTTTTAATGATAAAAAGTTAGTGTTTGGTAAATGCGTGTGCTGTTGGTTTTCGACTTCTACATCTGCCATCGTTATTGTAAAACCTCGATGCATCAGATCATCCAGAGTTAACTTAATACTGTTATCGAGCTCTTTTAATGATAAGTTTTCATAAACGATGCTCATTATAATTAATGTCATATCATCGGGACTTAATTTAACATGCAGATGTAAATAGTATGTTCTCGTTAAATGGATCATTTAGTCCTCCCTTGAGAAAAATCTATGCAGATAATTTTCTACATCATGAATTAGATCTGCATAAGACTTATCTTTTACATTAACTCTGGCAGTAAAGATTTCTCTTGTATAATCTTCTTTCATATAGCCATAGAATGTGATAACAACTTCATCCGTATTAATATCGTAACTTAGGTCCTTTAAATCGCGGTAACGGTTGCAATGCTTCAGGGCCATTAATAAATGTTTGAGCATTGTGCTGATCTGCTGCAGTTGAAAATCTGATTTCATATTTAATCACCTCCTGCAATTTTCTTGATCATGATTATTGAAACCATGATAAAAAGTTTTATTAAGTCTTTCATCTTTAGTAAACATTCGGTTCTTGTAAATGTCGCAGGACTTGCATCTGCTGTCACATGATCTGTTGCAATTCTCACACCATTCAGAACCATCCATTAAAATTTTTATCGTTCCTGACATATCGACACCTCCTATGTAAAACGATAACACAAGACTCAATTTAAGTATTGAACAAACTGTTAACAAATTGTTAACAAACTGTTAACAACTTGACTATAAGAGTCAACCCCCTCCAACCCCCTCCGCTCATCCCGCCAACCAACGCGGCGGTTATGGCCCTAAGGTAACCTGCGCGTAAACGGTCCCGGGCAAGGAGACCGGCAGACGGTTAATCGGATCTGCAATGCGCAGATCATGAGATC
>JAGBVS010000002.1 GCA_017630195.1 Bacteroidales bacterium
ATTTGGATAAAAAATCTAAAATAACTATTGAGTTTTAGGATTTTTTGTGATAAAATTATAATGAAATATTTACTTAGGAGGGAAACATCAATGAATAGACTAGAACTAATCGCAAGCATCGCTGAAAAATCAGGCATCACAAAGAAAGATGCTGAAACAGTATTAAGCGCAACAATCGCTAGCATTACTGAAGCTCTTAAAAAAGGTGACAAAGTTCAATTAGTTGGCTTTGGTACATTTGAAATCCGTGCAAGAGCTGCTCGTAAAGGCAGAAATCCTGCTACAGGCGCAGAAATCAAAATTGCTGCTGCTAAAACACCTGCTTTCAAAGCTGGTAAAGCTCTTAAAGATGCAGTTAAATAATTTGATACTGTTATAACAAAAATAGAGGGAAGATATTTGAAGTGATATAATGATGGTAGACACAAAAAAGTGTCTACCATCATTTTTTTATGTTATACTAAAGAAAAGGAGTTGAGATTTATGGGAAGACCAAAAGGTGGAACAAATACACATCATACTAAAGAAGAAAAATTAGCATTAGTTTTGCGAAATCTAAACGGAGAAAGTCTGATGAGCTTAGAACGTGAAACAGGTATATACAATGCACAAATTCACAAATGGACAAAACAGTACTTAGAAGGTGGCGAGGAAGCACTTGTTAATAAGCGTAAGCCAGGAAATCCTCTTGCTAAGTATCACAACAAGAAAGTACTCACACCAATAGAACAACTTGAATACAAAGTGGCATTATTAGAACGTGAATTACTGCAGAAAGATGGAGAAATTGTACGCTTAAAAAAATCCATAGAACTCGAAAGGGGCGATGCCAGAAGAAAGTAATTCAACAAATATACTCTTGTATTGAAAGAGAAAGTATTAACCATTCAGTTAAGGAACTTTGTGATGTATACGAAGTTTCTCGTAGTGGATACTACAAATGGTTAAAACGAAAAGGTTCTCTAAACCGTTACGAGAAACAACATCAAGAATTAGATTACTATGTTTTAGATATACATTCACACTATCCATCGCAAGGCTACAGAACAATAGCAGATACTCTGCTAAATATGTACGGTTGGGTTGTTTCAGACATATCTGTTTGGAAATCAATGAAAAGGCTTGGAATATCAGGATATGTACGAAAACAAAAAAATCCTGTAACCGAAGGATCAGAACATAACAGATATGCAAATATATTAAACAGGGAATTTTATGCTGAAAAACCTATGCAAAAGATAGTAACGGATGTTACCTACATAAAACATAAAGGCAAATGGCATTATCTTGCTTGTTATTTAGATTTATTTAACAACGAGATAATTGATTATGAACTAAGTGATACTTTTGATAATTTCCTTGTTATGAAACCTGCAAAAAGAATCCTTGAAAAAGCAAAGAGCACCGAATCCCAAATCCTTTTGCACAGCGACCAGGGAGTTCAGTACTCATCAGCAGGTTATTGCAACCTACTTAAATCATACAATGTAATTCAAAGTATGTCAAGAGCAGGAACACCAAGAGATAATGCAGTGATTGAATCTTTTTTCGGAAGATTCAAAGATGTACTTCGTTCACACTTCCAATATTGGAAGTGTGATGAATTGGAAGAGGTAATTGATGAAGCTGTATATTACTTTAATTATATAAAACCGGTACGAAAGCTAAAAAGAAAACCGCCTGTTCAATACAGACTTGAACAGGCAGCTTAAAATATTCTTTTTTTGTGTCTACAAAGTATTGACTACTTCAACATTGTAACTCCTCTTTTATTATCTTTTTGCTAATTCTTCAAGAATTAATTTGTTAATAATCTGGGGATTTCCTTTGCCTTTTGTTGCTCTCATTGTCTGACCTACAATAAAGCCTACCGCTTTGTCTTTACCTGCTTTGTAGTCTGCAACAGACTGCGGATTTGCATCAATAATTTCTGCAACTATTTTTGCAAGTTCTCCTTCGTCACTAATCTGAACAAGTCCTAATTTTTTAACTATTTCTTCAGGGTCCTGATCCTGTTCAAATAACGCGTCTATGACCTTTTTACCTGCGGTGTTACTGATTGTGCCTTTTTCAATCAAAGCGATTAATTTCGCAAGATTTTCCGCTTTAAATGGTATCTGGTCAGGTGTTAAGTTCTTTTCGTTAAGCATTTTTGAAATGTCGCTTAAAATCCAGTTGCTTACTGCCTTTGGTGTTGCACCAACGTCAACACATTTCTGGAAGTAGTCGGACAA